>CAMNNQ010000193.1 GCA_946545645.1 uncultured Clostridia bacterium
TCGAATTTAGGCAATCTGACGAAAATCTGTGCCTCAACGCCAGTTGAGGCTGCGCATACTGATGCACAGGGGTCGTGCGGTGTTGCCTTAGAAACAGAAAAATCGGAAGGTATATCCACACTATTGCTTAGCATATCTGACATACATCTATGCGGCCGGAGAAGATACTGAGGAACACGGCATACTATTTCGTTGTGCCGGAGCTTTCCGATCCTTCGGGCTTGCTTTGGGATCGGATAGCGATCAGTATGAAAAAGGGCAAATAGGATCCCGGCGCTCTGTACGAATAAGAAAGATCGCCCGGAACACGCTGCAGAAAAAATATAAAACCGTATATCCTCCCGGCATGAGGATATACGGTTTTTTAATGGCGGCAATTACATGAATCTTTCGGCAAGCCTGTCAATGAAAAGCTCGATGCTCCTGCGGACAGGGCTGTCCGGAGAATAAGCGCAGATATAGTTCATATCTATGTATCTTCCGTCTTTGAGTATCGGTACCGTTTTGATGCTTCCCTGCCTGATGAATGAGTCGATGCGGCCTCTTTGCTCCGAGCAGAGCCTTGCGGCAACACCGGAGCTGACTATTTCACCGATGACTGACTGACTGTCGGTGGAAAGAGGATAGCGGTTCAGCTTGAAAGGAGCCAGAACAGCCTCCATCTCATCTTCAAAATAGCGGTCAGTGCCGGGGATGAAGAATACATTTTTCAGAAGCTCCGGCGAGAGATAATCCTTTGTGGCCAGCTCTGTCCCGGCTGAGACCATCGCGCAGAGTCGGCTGCGTTCCAGAACTCTTATTGCCAGCTTTGATTCGAGGAGAGAGCAGGTGAGCGGGGTAAGGCTTATAATGGCGGCATCGCTCTCGCGGCGGCTGATCTCATCGATTATCGCCTCGGCGGGAGATGGATACTCGGAAATACTTTTTTGCGAGAGCCTTGCTTCGCTTGCCGAGAGTATGTCGGCAGCCGAGCTTATCAGCAGGTCTGATGAGAACTGCGAGTACGTAACGAGCCGGAGTGGCCGTTTTTCCGCATGGACAGCATTTTTAAGCTCTTCGCATTTAGCGACTATCTCCTGAGCCAATGAAATGATGCGCATACCGCTTTCGGTAGGACGGCTGCCTTTGTTTGTCCTCTCAAAAAGGGTAACACCCAGCTCTGTCTCCAGCTCTGAGACCGCCTTGCTCATCCCCGCAGGAGAGATGCCCAGCGCTTCTGCCGCAGCAGTGACAGTTCCGTGAGCATTAACTTCAAGTAAATATTGCAGTTGTTTCAGCGTCAAAGACAACACCTCCGATAGTATCACGAGAGCGCCGGGAGTATCTGTCCCGGTGGCTTTATTATAGCTTTAAATACAGTGTTTGTCAATAGTGTGAACACTGAACCATCGGTAAGTCCTGCAATTCTAAAATGTTTATAAACACCGGCCGCCGGATTTGGATAATTTATACAAAAGAATGCCTCGCCGCAGCCTGACCGGTGCGGTCGGTATATCTTTTTCCACCTGTACTTAACTGCCAGTTAATGCAAGTCAACTGTTTTGCTATTTACAAATGCTCCGGATTGGTGTATTATTTGTATATCCCCACAAAACATATCGAAATACTATGAAATAGAACAGGAGATGAACAAAATGCAGTTGTTGGCTGAAGAAACAAATCTATTTGATTTCGGGCTGGTCGGCAGGCAGCTCCCGGAGCTTCTGAAATATCTTCCGACAACTCTGGAACTCGCTGCTCTGTCGATGCTGATAGGACTTGTGCTGGGGCTGCTGCTGGCAATAATCAGGATAAAGAAGATACCTGTCCTGAGGCAGATCGCAGCATTCTATATCTCTATCATCAGAGGCACTCCCGCCATAGTCCAGCTTTATATCGCATACTTCGGTATCCCGATGTTCCTCAAATATATGAATCTGCATTACGGCACCAGCTTCGATATATCCGCTTTTCCTGGCTTTGCCTGCGCAGTATTCGCTATGGGGCTCAATGAATCGGCCTACAATGCCGAGACAATAAGAGCAGCTCTCAGCTCTGTGGACAGAGGGCAGATCGAAGCCGCCTGCGCTGTCGGGATGACATATCCGCAGGCTCTCAGAAGGATAATCCTTCCGGAGGCAATGACAGTTGCTCTTCCGGGGCTGGGCAATTCCTTTATCGGGCTCATCAAGGGAACATCCCTTGCATTTACCTGCGCTGTGGTCGAGATGACTGCTCAGGGCAAGATCCTCGGAGGAAGGAATTACAGATATTTTGAAGTCTATGTATCGCTGGCGATAATCTACTGGGCAGTTACAATTATCGTTGAGCGTATACTTAAACTTATAGAAAAACGACTTGAGCTGCCGGAGCAGATAGACAAGAAAAAAGATTCTGTTCCGGAGACCGGCTCAGAGGTTGAAGAAAGGGAGGCGGCAGTACAATATGATACAAATACGAGACCTGAAAAAGCGCTTTCGCAATAATGTCGTGCTGGACGGCATCGACCTTGATATCAACGAGGGTGATGTAGTCGGGATCATAGGCCCTTCGGGAACAGGCAAGAGCACGCTCCTGCGATGTATCGATCTTCTGGAGATTCCCGACGGGGGAAGCATCAGCATCGACGGGGAGAAGACAGAGCTATCCAGACACAGCCGCTCTCAGACCCTTTCTCTCCGGCGCAATACCGGGATGGTCTTCCAGCGATTCAATCTGTTCGAGAGAAAGACCGCTCTGGAAAATGTAATGGAAGGGCTGGTAACAGTCCGGAAGATGAAAAAAGCTGAGGCACGAATGTGCGCGGAGGCTGAACTCAAGCGGGTCGGGATGCTGGATTGGAGCGGACATTACCCAAAGCACCTTTCCGGCGGACAGCAGCAGAGAGTCGCCATCGCCAGAGCGCTGGCCATGAAACCTAAGCTCCTGCTGCTCGATGAACCGACCTCTGCCCTGGACCCTGAGCTTGTGGGCGAGGTGCTGGAAACTATAAAGGACATAGCATCTCAGGGCTTTACGATGATGCTGGTATCTCACGAGATGAATTTCGTCAGGAACGTGGCAAACCGCGTTATCTTCCTCGACGGCGGAAAGATCGTCGAGGACGGCACCCCGAGAGAGGTGTTCGATACACCGAAAAGTCAAAGAGCAAAGGATTTCTTTGCAAAAATGCATTTGCTGAGACAACCCGAATACACAATATAAAAAAGGAGTAAACTATCATGAAAAAGAGATCATTTATTTTATCCGCTATAACCGCCGCCGCCCTGCTGCTTGCAGGCTGCGGCTCCTCCGACAGCTCTTCCGGCTCTGACTCAAAGACCGGCAGCGCTGCCGGCAGCACTGAAGTCAAGACCATCAAGGCAGCGACGATGGGGTCTCCCTCGCCATATATAGTCGTTGAGGAAGACGGGACGGTGACCGGCTATGATTTCAAGGTGCTTAAAGAAGTCTTCAACAGGCTGCCCCAGTATAAGCTGGATATCGTAGTTACAGACATCGGGTCTGTGTTCACAGGAGTTCAGTCCGGTCTTTACGATATCGGTGTCAATAATTTCTCGTATAATGCCGAGCGTGCCAAGACCTATCTCTATTCTTTCCCTTATGATACCGTGAGCTATGTGTTCCTTTCAAAGGACGGCTCAGTCAAGTCCTTCGCAGACGCAGCCGGCAAGAGCTTCCACGGGACAGCCGGAATTTCGGTGACCAATGCTGTCGAGAGCTGGAACGAAAAGAATCCCGACAAAGCTATCAAGGTCGAATATGTAGAGCAGGGCACCAACCTGGCTCAGGAGGTCTATGACGGCAGAGTCGAGTTCACCATTATGGATAAGGCAATGGCTGTAGAATACGAGAAGAACTATCACTACGGTCTCTCTGCTGTAGACGTTCCCGCAGAAGAAGCAAAGACCATAGCCGACAACTCCTGGACATATTACCTCTTCGCCAAAGAAAACGATTCTCTCCGTCAGGAGATCAACAAGGTCCTCAAGGAACTGAGAGAAGACGGCACACTTACCAAGTACGGCAACGAAGTCTTTGGTTTCGATACTGCTCCCGATGCCTCGCAGTACGAAAAGACTCTTAACTGACAGGAGGGCTCGATGTGTCCGAAAATAAAGAAAACAACAGATATCTGGAAGATCAGCTGGCTGCTGAGATAAATAAGGAAACAGGAGCCTTTGTAAGACAGCAGAACCTCTTTACGACACCCTTCGGTGAGGGCGAGGGAAAGCTGCCGGTCGAAGCGGGCAGATACAGACTTATAGTTTCTCCCGTATGCCCCTGGGCGCACAGACAGCGGATAGTGCTGGCACTCCTGGGTCTTGACGATGTCATCAGCACAGGTATAACCTACCCGATCAGGACAGAGCGGGGCTGGATATTCTCCGATTATGAGGGCGGGAAGGATCCTGTTCTCGGAGTGGAGAGCCTGGACGATGTATATCTGGCAACAGATCCGGAATACAAAGGCAGGGCGACAGTCCCGGCGATCGTCGATCTGACTACCGGCAAGGTGGTAAATAACGACTACCACAGGCTGACGAATTATTTTGAGGTGGAGTGGAAAAAGTTTCATAAGCCTGATGCCCCCGACCTTTATCCCGAGGATCTGCGGGATAAGATCGACGCCCTGAACGAGATCATTTTCAACGATGTCAACAACGGTGTCTACAAAGCGGGCTTCGCACGTTCTCAGGAGGCATACGAGGCTGCCTATGACAGACTGTTCGTAAGGCTTGACGAACTGGAAGAGAGGCTTTCCCATTCGAGATATCTCTTCGGTGACCGCCTTACCGATGCAGACATCAGGCTATGGGTAACGCTGGTGCGCTTTGATGCAGCATATAATATCCAGTTCAAGGTCAACCGCAACAAGCTCATAGACTTTCCGAATCTCTGGAACTACGCAAAGGAACTCTATTCCATACCCGCCTTCAGGAACACAACAAGCTTTGACGGCATCAGACGCGGTTATCTGCTGAATCCATCCCGCAACACCTTCGGTATTCTGGCCAACGGCCCCGATCTTTCGGTATGGGAGCAGCCCCACAACCGGGAGAGGGAGTATGCATAATGAGCATACGGGTCAAGACCGATAAAGAGAATGTAGACTGGCAGGCAGTAGCCGATCTGCTCCATTCCTTCGGGCTGAGTCATCTCTCGGCCGGGGAACAGGAGAAAGTGTTTAGAAACAGTGCTGTCGTCGCGTTCATTTACGATGACGACAGGCTGATCGGCTGCGGCAGAGCTTTATCCGACGGTGTGTGTCAGGCAGCAATATATAATATCGCCCTGGATGGAGCCTATCACGGCCATGGCCTCGGAAGACTGCTGATAAACTCTGTGCTTGAACAGGTCAAAGGGCAGACGGTGATACTTTACACCCATCCCCAGACTGTAGCAATGTATGAAAAATTCGGTTTCCGCCGCCAGAAGACTGGCTTTGTGCTCTTTGCAGGCGGCGAGGACAGAGAACGAAAGATGGAGGAAATGGATTTCCTTCTGCCGAAGGGCTACCGCTTCGGCAATCCCGATTTTGACAGTTAGGAAGTGAGATAAGTGAACGAACTGGTAAGAAACAGTTGGCTCGCCTGGGATAATAATCCGCGATATGACAAAATAGGCCGCTATGTCAGGCAGCAGATACGTTTTCAGCAGCCCTTCGGTAAGGGCGAGAACGATCTGAAGCCCGAAGCCGGGCGCTACAGACTGATATGGGCGCCGGTATGCCCCTGGGCGCACCGTTCGATTATAGTCAGGAAGCTGCTGGGACTTGAGAGTGTCATCAGCCTCGGTATACTTGACCCGAGAAGGCCGGTGGACAACGGAGGCGATTGGGCATTCACCCTGGATGAAGGCGAGGTGGATCCGGTGCTCGGGGTAAGGTATCTCAATGAGGTGTATCATAATGCCGACCCTGATTACAAGGGCAGAGCAACAGTACCGGCGCTTGTGGATATCAAGACAAAAAAGGTAGTCAATAACGATTACTGGAACCTTACTCTTTATTTCGAGACAGAATGGAAGGAATTCCATAGGGAGGGCGCACCGGATCTCTATCCGGCGGAGCTTAGGGAATACATCGACGCGCTCAACGAGGTCATCTATCACGAGGTGAACAACGGTGTTTACCGGGCAGGCTTTGCGAAAAGCCAGACGGCTTATGATGAGGCATACGAGACAGTATTCAAGCGCCTGGATTGGCTTGAAGAGCGGCTGGAAAACAGGCGCTATCTCTTCGGAGACAAGATCACAGAATCCGATGTGCGGCTCTATGTGACCCTGGCGAGATTTGATGCTGCATATTACACCGCATTCCGTGTCAACAGAAACCGCATCAGGGATTACAAGAACCTCTGGGCATATGCAAGAGATCTCTATTCGATAGATGCTTTCGGAGGAACGACTGATTTTGATGCGATCAAGAAGCATTACTTTATCGACTGCCAGATAGACAATATCTATAATATCATTCCCAAAGGGCCGGAAACCGACAGTTGGCTGCTGCCTCACGGCAGAGAGCGCCTTGACGGTACAGGATATCTCATAGACTGAGCCGGCAGAAAAAGGTGAGAGAAATGAGCAGAGCTTTTGAGACCCGATGTATCCACGGGGGAGAGGAGAGCAGACTGAAGGATGCTTTCAGAGCTGTCAGCTTCCCAATTTATCAGACCGCCACATTCTCGCATACCGAGACAGGCCATAACGGCAGCGGATTTGATTACACCAGAGAATCCAATCCCACCAGGACACATACCGAGGATGTTGTGGCATCTCTTGAAGGAGCCCGTCATGCCATAGGCTTTTCGTCAGGAATGGCTGCTATAAGCTGTTTCTTTGATCTCTTCGGAAGGGGGGATCACATCATCTGTTCGGAGGATCTTTACGGCGGAGTGTTCCGGCTCAACAGGCTGGTCACAGAGAAAAAGGGTGTCAGCGTAAGCTATGTCGATACCAGCGATCTGCAGGAGCTCAGAGCCTCATTCCGCCCTGAGACAAGAGCAGTATATCTTGAGACTCCCACAAACCCGATGATGCACATAACCGATCTGCACATGGCCGCAAAGCTGGCACATGAGCACGGCGCTCTGCTCGCCGTGGACAATACATTTCTTTCGCCATATTTTCAGAATCCTCTGGCTCTTGGCTCAGACATAGTCATCCACAGCGCCAGCAAATTCCTGTCTGGTCATAACGATACCGTAGCGGGATTTATCTGCCTGAACGATGACATCCTCAGCGAAGAGCTCCGCCTGCTGGCAAAGACGACGGGAGCATCTCTCTCACCCTTTGACAGCTTCCTTGTGGAGCGCGGCATAAAGACTCTGGCAGTAAGGATGCAGAAGCAGCAGGAGAATGCTGTTGCTCTCGCAGAGCTCCTTTCCGGGCACAGCAAAGTAAGAGAAGTCTGTTATACCGGGCTGAGAACGCACAGAGGCTATGCATTGAACCTCTCGCAGTCCAAAGGCTTCGGGAGTATGATCTCGCTTCATACCGATACAGCAGAGACAGCGCTGAGAGTGCTGCACAAGGTCAGGCTCTTTACCTTCGCCGAAAGCCTCGGCGGGACAGAGAGCCTTGTTACCTATCCGCTGATACAGACACACCCTGATGTCCCGCAGCAGCTTAAAGACAAGCTGGGGATAGACGGTACACTTCTGCGGATGTCCGTGGGGCTTGAGAATATTGATGATCTTACGGCAGATATCCTGCAGGCTCTGGAGGGATAGTAATGGTGCATTATGATTTCGATACTGTCGTAAACAGGCAGGGGACTAGCTGCCTGAAATATGATTTCAAAGCCCAGCGAGGCTATCCTGAGGATGTGCTCCCTCTCTGGGTAGCGGATATGGATTTTCCTGCTGCACCCGAGATCGTTGATGAAATAAGGAAAGCTGCGGCTCACGGCATCTTTGGATATACTGTCCCGAAGCAGGATTATTTTGATACTGTTCTGAGATGGTACAGAGAGCATTTTGATTATCATCCCGGAAGCCGCTCTGCGGTCATAACTCCGGGAGTTGTCTTTGCGATCTCGGCGGCGGTGAGAGCCTTTACAGCTCCCGGAGATGCTGTCCTGATACAGCCGCCGGTGTATTATCCCTTTTTCTCCGTCGTAACAGAAAACGGCAGAAGGCTTGTGGAAAACGAGCTCATTTTACGTAATGGGAAATATATGATAGATTTTGAGGATCTTGAGATGAGGATCAGAGAGAGCGGAGCAAAGCTTTTTATCTTCTGCTCGCCCCACAATCCTGTCGGGCGGGTCTGGACAGAGCAGGAGCTTCGCCGCCTTGGGGAGATATGTGAAAAATATGGTGTTACTGTGATCTCCGATGAGATACACGGTGATTTTGTCAGAGAGGGATACAGACATACTGTATTCACCAATGCCTGCCCGCAGCTCCGGGAGAAAACGATCGTCTGCACAGCTCCAAGCAAGAGCTTCAATCTTGCCGGGCTCCAGATATCCCACATTTTCATAGAGAGCAGGGAACTGAGGCAGAAGTTCAAGGCGATCCTTTCCGCCGAAGGATATTCAGAGGTGAACACTCTCGGCCTTGCGGCATCGAGGGCGGCTTACGAGCGCGGAGGTAAGTGGCTGGCTCAGTGCAAGGAATATATTGAGGGCAATCTGCAATACCTCAGGGATTTTCTGAGAGAAAGGCTGCCGATGCTCCGGCTTACGGATCCGGAGGGCACGTATTTTGCTTGGATAGATATGTCTGCTCTCGGCCTTGGCAGGAAAGAGCTGAATGATCTGATAATATATAAAGCAAGGCTCTGGCTGGATGCGGGGCATATTTTCGGGAGCTGCTCCGGACAGTTCCAGCGGATAGTTCTGGCCTGCCCGAGGGCAATACTTGAACAGGCCCTCGGGCAGCTTGAAAAAGCCGTAAAGGAGGAGTTAAAATGAGTTATGAATATGAGACTGTGGATGGTAGGAAGATAAGAGTTCGTCCGAGGGAAGTAAATACCGAAGTCGATGCCGACGGCTATTTCCACCGCCAGCCCAACCGTTTTACCGAGGGCTTCGGAGAAGGAAAGAACCCTGTCGAGGCAGGGCGCTATCATCTTGTATGGGCAAAGCTCTGCCATTGGTCTAACCGCGCTTCCATAGTCAGAGAGCTGCTGGGGCTGGAGGAAGCGATAAGTGCAGACCTTGTAGCTCACGGAAAGCATGAAAAGAACCTGGGCTGGGAGTTCGTCTATTCGGAGAACTACACCTCAAAGGAGCTGGGGATAAGGTTTCTCTCCGAGGCCTATTATGCCGCCGATGACGATTACACCGGCAGGACGACTGTCCCCGCACTGATAGATAAGACTACAGGAAAGGTGGTCAACAACGACTACGACCGCCTTACCAATTATTTCGAGGTCGAGTTCGCTCCCTTCCATAAGCCTGGCGCTCCCGACCTCTATCCGGAGGAGCTTCGGGATAGGATCGACAGAATGAACAAGTGGCTCTTCGATAACGTGAACAACGCAGTATACCGGGCATCCTTCGCCCGCTCCAAGGAGGCGCATTGGGATGCTTTCAATGCCTTTTATGCTGCTCTCGACCTGCTGGAAAAGAGGCTCTCAGGAAGGCGTTTCCTCTTCGGAGATTATATAACTGATGCCGATGTCAGGCTCTATGTCACTCTGGCAAGGCTGGATATAAGATACACCTGGCAGCTTGGACATACCAAAAAGCGTCTCATAGATTATTCCAACCTCTGGGGCTATGCCCGCGATCTCTGGCAGATACCGGCTTTCAGGAACAATACCTACTTCAAGAGCTTTGCCAATCCGAAGCATAAGACCGGCAGCGCTTTTGAGACTTTCAATGCGCGTTTCCTGGACGAGATAGACTTTGAGAAATTCTGGGGCGCTCCTCACGGCAGACAGGCTCTCAGCAGCGACCCGGCAAACAAATGGAAAACGGCAGAGCAGCCGTCAGGAAAGTGAGGTGGACTGTATGGCAGAGTATATTGAGATAAACGGCAGACAGATCAGAGTCCGTCCCGATGAAAGAGAGAGCGAGACAGACAGCAGAGGCAGTTTTCACCGCCAGCCAAACCGCTTTACCGAGGGCTTCGGCGACGGCAAAAACCCCGTCGAAAAAGACAGGTATATCCTCTTCTGGGCGAAGGGCTGCCACTGGTCGAACCGCGCCTCTATCGTCAGAGAGCTGCTGGGTCTGGAGGATGCCATCAAAGCTGAGATCGTTGACCGCGACTACACCAGGGATACGGGCGGCAGAGATCCCGGCTGGGAGTTCGTTAATTCCCCCGGCCATATCAATCCGGAGACCGGCGCACAGTTCCTGAGCGAGCTGTATTACGCTGCAGATGATCTCTATACCGGGCGCCCGACTGTCCCTGCGCTTGTTGACTATAAGACAGGAAAGGTCGTCAATAACGATTACCACAGGCTGACCAATTATTTTGAGGTAGATTTCAAGCCGTTTCAGAAGGAGAATGCTCCCGATCTCTATCCGGAAGAACTGAGAGATGAGATAGACAAGCTGAACTGGTGGCTCTTCGAGAATGTCAACAACGCAGTTTACCGCGCTATGTTCGCACAGAGCCTTGAAGCCTTCAGCGAAGCCTATGAGGTGTTTTTCGCAGGGCTGGATGCCCTCGAGAAAAGACTTGAAAACAGCCGCTTCCTTTTCGGTGATTATGTTACAGATTCCGATATCAGGCTTTATGTCACTCTCGCGAGATTCGATGTGAGGTATTCCAGGTTCATCGGCCCCTGCAAGCGCCGCCTCTCTGATTATAAAAACCTCTGGGGCTATGCCCGCGACCTTTATCAGATACCCGCATTTTCGCACAATACCTATTTCCGTGACTTCGCCGCTTCCAAGCGTAAAAAGGACATAGAAGAGGATTACTTCGGATCTACATTCTACGATCTGGTCATCCCGCAGACAGACTATGATACCATCTGGAAAGAGCCTCACGGCAGAGAAAGCCTGAGCCTTGATCCTGCCCACAAGCTGAAAACTCCGGACAGCGAGCCCTTACCCGATTGAGAGGTGATACCTATGCCCAAAGGCATTGATAAGCAGAAGCTCTATGAAGAATTTTCCGAGCTTGTCAGTATCGACTCCCCAAGCTACGGGGAGCGTGCTATGGCCGACAGACTCATTGAAAAGCTCACCGCCCTGGGCTTTGATGTATTTGAGGACGATACCGCCGAAGCTGTCGATGGATCGGCGGGGAACATATACGCATATCTGAGAGGCACAGACAGTTTCCGAAAGCCGGTGCTCTTTTCCGCACATCTCGATACCGTTTCTCCGGCGTTGGGAAAAAAAGCAGTCCTCCACGATGACGGCAGGATAACGAGTATGGGAGACACTGTCCTCGGAGCCGACGATGCCGCCGGGCTGACGGAGATCCTCACCGGGGTACGCGCTGCCATAGCTTCAGGAGAGCCGCGCTGCGATATCGAGCTGCTGCTTCCTGTAGCAGAAGAGCCCTATACTGCGGGCTCAAAGCATTTTGATCTCTCGCGGATACGGTCAGAGACTGCCTATGTCCTCGACATGAGCGGAGACGTGGGCAGTGCTGCCGTAAAAGCACCGTCTATCGTTTCGTTTAGAGCGGAAGTCTCCGGCAGAGCCTCACATTCCGGCTTTGCTCCTGAGGAAGGGATAAATGCTCTTGCAGCCGCAGCCGCAGCCATAGCCTCTGCTCCTCAGGGAAGGCTGGATGAAGAAACGACATTCAACATCGGGATCCTTACCGGCGGAGAGGCTTCAAATATCGTTCCGGAAAAATGCGTTCTCAAAGGAGAGGCCAGAGGTTTCGATCATCCCAAAACTCTGGCCGCTGTTGATGCCTTTGAAAAGAAGCTGAATGAGAAAGCCTCTGAGATCGGAGCAAAAGTGAGCTTTAGTTCGTCTGCGGAGGTAAAAGCATATAGTATATCGGAGAGAGAAGACACTGTCATCCGTTTCAGGAACGCAGCAGAGCGCATCGGTGCGGAGGGCAGACTTGTCAGCACTCACGGCGGCAGCGACAACCACAATCTTGTCCTCGGAGGGATAAAGGGGATAGTCCTCTCCTGCGGAATGTATAATGTCCATTCTGTCTGCGAATACACAACACTTGATGAGCTGGCAGAAGGGGCGGCTCTCGTCCGCGAGCTGATACTCGATAAGAGGTGATATGATGAAAGAATACATATACATCCCGGAGGGGGTCTGCTCAAGGAAGATGACCTTCTCGCTGGATAACGGCAGGATATACGGCCTGAGCTTTGAGGGGGGCTGCAACGGAAATCTCAAAGCTATAGGCAGGCTCTGCGAAGGTCAGCCCGCAGATAAGATAGCAGCGCTCCTCAAAGGCAACGACTGCAAGTCCCGGGGGACATCCTGTGCAGACCAGCTCTCCAAAGCACTGGAACAGGCTCTGAAGGGATAGTATAATATGAAAGACCGGCGCCCGTGGTAAAAAAGCCTCGGGCGTCGGTCTGTTTGATAACGATCATACGCTTTGCAGCGGCAGTTCCACGAGCCGCCGCAGACGTCGTGGGAGAACAGGAGCGAAACTAAGGCAACACCGCACGACCCGCGGCTAACGCCTCTGCACATCATCTGCCGTGTCAAGCCTGCTTGACGACCGGCTTATCCGTCATGAT
>CAMNNQ010000194.1 GCA_946545645.1 uncultured Clostridia bacterium
GTCAAGGAGAATTTGGGTAATATGACGGAAAGCTGGCAAGCAGATGATGTGCAGAGGCGTTAGCCGCGGGTCGTGCGGTGTTGCCTTAATTTTTATCTTGCTGTGCTATTCCCCGCCTCCGGCGGGGGATAGCACAGCTTGGTCTAATTGCCGTAATCTCCTAAATAAGGTGTTTGAAAATGGTGTGTCAAAGGGATAACCATATATTGTAATTAACAGATATAGTGAAAACAATAAACCGGGAAACGGTCTGTTCACCATATCAGCAAATGGGAGCTTCCGATCGGCTGTCAGCGCTTTTGGCGGTATGCTCTTCTCAGCGCAGACAGGAACCAGCGCAGATCGGGAGAAGATTGACATCGGGTGCGAAAAGTAGTATAATGACATCAAAGCAACATTCCCCATTTTTTTACAAAGCGGTGATAGATATGACAGATATAAAGCTCATGCTCAGGCGGCTTGACACTCTGGTGCTGTTCAGAAATATCAAGGAGGACGAAGCCCTCTCGCTGTTTATCCGTACCCTCTCGGATATCGACTCGGGAGACCGGGCTGCTGCCCTGCGGGACTACTGCTCCTTCGCAGCCGCCCTCTATAAGGAGACCTCCAGCCTCTCCCGGCATATCCTCAGACTGGCAGTAGAAGATGAGAATATCTATATGCTGGCCAAGGGAGCCGGAGAAGATCCCGGGATGTTTATCGACGAATGTCTCGCCTGCGAGCTCTACACTCTGGAGGAGCTCTCTCATATTAACTGCGCAGAGCTTATCGAGCGCATAGGCTACGACGGCTTCATGCCCCGCTATGAGACAGAATGTTTCGATCTCTCGAAGATCTATGCCGACCGTGTCCTCTCGATAGACAAGCACGGCTACGGGATCTATGCGAAATACCATGTGTTCATCGTCAGCGACGGCCAGCTCGTCCCGGTGGAATATCCCGACACCATCCGCCTCTCGCAGCTTTCGGGGTACGAGAACGAGCGGCAGGAAGTCATCGCCAACACTCTCGCCCTCATAGCCGGCAGGCCCTCCAATAATGTCCTGCTCTACGGCGACTGCGGGACAGGAAAATCCTCCACAGTCAAGGCTATCGCCAATGAATACGCCGGGCAGGGGCTGCGGCTCATCGAGCTCAAAAAGAAACAGCTCCATGAAATACCCAATATCGTTAAGCACATCAGCCGCAACCCTCTGAAATTCATCGTCTTTATCGACGACCTCTCCTTTACCGAGGACGACGACGATTATGCCGCCCTGAAAGCGATCCTTGAGGGCAGCGTTTCCTCCACAGCGCCAAATCTGGCGATCTATGCCACCTCCAACCGCCGCCATCTGGTCCGCGAGACCTTCTCGGCGCGCGAGGGCGACGAGATACATCGCAACGACACCATGCAGGAGCTGCTCTCCCTCTCTGAGCGTTTCGGCCTGAGAGTCATATTCCGCAAGCCCGACAAGGCGCTGTATCTTCAGGTCGTTTCCGATCTGGCAAAACAGTATGAGCTCCGTATCTCCGAAGAGGAGCTCTTCCTCAGAGCTGAGCAGTATGCTCTGGCCAGAGGCGGGCGCTCACCGAGAGCAGCCAAGCAGTTTGTGGAATTCCTGAAAGGCAGCGAGGAATGATGAAAGAGATCGTAAAACTGACCGCCGACGACCAGCTCAGAGCCAACGCCGAGCTGGCCGCAGAGATCTGGCGGGAGCATTTCCGTGGGATCATAAGCGACGGACAGATCGAATATATGCTGGAGAAATTCCAGTCCTTTGAAGCGATGAAGGAGCAGATAAAAAACGAGCATTATGAGTATTACGGCCTCTTTACCGACGGAGAGCAGCAGGGCTATTTCGCCGTAGCCGACAAAGGGGACGGGACGCTCTTTCTCTCCAAGCTCTATCTCCGGAAGGAGCAGCGGGGAAAAGGCCTGGCTTCGTATATGTTTGAAGAGATCAAGCGCATAGCACGCCGGCACGGGCTCAGCAGCATCTGGCTCACTGTGAATATCCATAACGACAGCTCCATTGCCGTATACCGCCACTGGGGAATGGAGATCATCAGAGACCAGGTAACTGACATCGGCAAAGGCTTTGTTATGGACGACCACGTTTTCTCTTTAACACTTTGATATGTTAAATCGCTGCTAAATTTCCCGATAACGCTTGACAAACCACTATACATCTGTTATAATATATTAGTCGCTGTGAAAGACCCGCACAGAGACTCTAAACCTGTGAATTAGTAGCTCAGTCGGTAGAGCATTTGACTTTTAATCAAAGGGTCCGGGGTTCGAATCCCCGCTAGTTCACCAGCAGGAGCCTGCTCCTGTATAAAGACCGCCCTCTGCGAGCTTGCAGAGGGCGGTTGTTTTTTGGAGCCGAGGAGCCCTTTTTCTATTTTCCGGCCTTGTATCTCTCAACTACCCCCGCCAGTCCCTTGCCGATAAGCTCTCCGGCATAAAATGCCTGCTCCAGAGAATTGCCGTGGCTGCCGACCTCAATAAGGAGAGCACCGGTCGAAAGGTCTTGATTATAGTGGCGGTAATCGAAGAAGATCGGTCTGGTCAGCCCGGGGAAGGAGGATTCCAGCTCCTGCTGCAAGGCACAGGCAAAGCGGAAGTTTTTAAGGTGGTCCGGCATACCCATAGTGCCGTCATCGCAGCCGGAGATCATCATTATCTGCGCGGCATCCCTGCCTCCGATGTCAGCAACAGGCGCTATTCTCGTCCCGTCTGCCTGCTGAAGGCCGTCACGGTGTATATCCAGGACTATCTTTATCGAAGGATATTTTTCCAGCAGAGCTTTGACTGTGCTCCGGGAGGAATCGTAGGCCCCGCTGTATGTCGGGCGGTCGTGGATGAGGGTATCGTGAATGTACGGTATCCCGGCCGCTTCCAGCTCCCTGCATATCCTCGCTCCCACTTCAACGACAGATCTTGTCGGGTCGGTAGTCTTGCTTTTGAAGGAGCTGTCGTAGAAATCCCGGTCGGCGGGCTCATAGCTCTCTGTCGCATGGGTATGGTAGATAAGGACAAGCGGCGCACCCTCGGTATGGTCCGTAGAGAACGCCGGAGGGAGGCGGCTCTGGGCAAGCAGCTCGGCGTTTGAGTAATGAGTCCCGTTGCGTACCTGTCCGCCGCCGTCAAGATCAAAGAACAGAGGCCCGCTGTATGGGCCGTAATGGGTCTTTTCGAGAGGCCCGCTGCGGTTATCCTGCTTTTCGGGATATGGCTCGCTCAGCAGCAGCGCGGCGGGAGGCTTCTCCGTCTCAATACCGACAGGCTTTCTCTCATCCTGCGGCTGCCCGGATATGCTCTCATCTCTTTCGGAGCTCTCCCCTGCCCCGATGCCCGAGCTTGCAGGAGACCGAAGCATCATCCTCGGCTCCGGGGATGTTATGCCGGAAGAGCTTTCCCGGGGGCTCGTCCCGAAAGTCAGCTCCGCTCCGGCGACTGCCGCCCCGGAAAACTCCGGCGCCGCAGCCGAATACGCCCATATCCCCAGCGGCAGGACGAACACCGCCAATATCACCCACACCGCCCGCAAGCAGCTTTTACGCATATCCATCCCACATCACCACACCGCGCTTCTCTTTTCTCAGGCTTGGCCTTTTATCGCTCCCGCCTTTATAAGATATATATGCTCTCCCCGGAAAAAGTATGCAGACCGGGAGGCCGCGGCATAGAATATAAGAAACGGCAAAAGGAGGCGCAGTATGGATTATCTTATGCTGGCAGACAGATTTCACCCTGTCAGCCCGGAGCTTGAAGCCTCTCTGAGGCTGGAAGATGCCTGCGGTGTGCTGCTGGAGGCGCAGGCCGCCGGAGAGCTGCGAAGGCTCCTGTCTGCGGCTGCGGAGGACGGAGTCCCGATAAAGCCCATTTCCGGCTACCGAAGCACAGACTATCAGGCGGAACTGTTCCGGCGGGAAACGGCGGAGGCCCTCTCAAAGGGCTGCACAGAAGAAGAGGCCGAAAGGCAGGTGCTCAGGTATTTGGCCCGCCCGGGAGAGAGCGAACACAACTGCGGGCTGGCAGCAGATCTGGCTGCTCCCGGCTTTGAGGAGACCGACCCTGCCTTCGGCCTTACCGGTCAGGGAAAATGGCTCAGGAAAAACGCTCACCGCTTCGGCTTCATCCTGCGGTATCCGCCAATGAAGGAGCACCTGACAGGGATAATGTACGAGCCCTGGCATTATCGCTATGTGGGCATCGAAGCGGCTGATCTGATCTTCAGCAGCGGGCTGTGTCTTGAAGAGTTCCTGCATTTCTACTCTGACGAATTTTACCCCACAGCACAAGGCGGTGAGGATACCGGTCACTGACTCCACTGCTGCACAGATGCAGGCTCCTTTACTTTTGCGGGGAAATGTGGTATAATAAACAAAGGACAGTGATCCCCGTCCGGCAGCTTTACGGTGCTGCCTTAACTGACCGCTGAACTAGATCATCTCAGAGGAGGGTTCGGGATGCGCAGAAGATATGCAGCCGGAATACTGCTAACAGCTCTGCTCTCGGCAGCGCTTTTGTCTTCCTGCTCGGAAGCGTCTGAGCTTCCCGGAGGGTGGCAGCTCCCCGGCGAGTTGAGAGAGGCAGCATCTGCCGCTGAAACACCGCAGCCTTCCCCGGAGGTCTCCCGGCCGGCAGCCGGCATCTCCCCCGAAGAGCAGGAGCTGAATTCCGGGCGCTCGGAGCGCTCTGTAAAAACGGCCGATGTCCCATATATACGGGGAATATCCTCAGACCCGGGCAGCATTACTCTCCGGCTGACAGACAAGGACAGCGGGCTGCTCTCCCCTGACAGTAAGGGGCTGTGGGAGCTCTTCGATCTCTCCGATAAAGGCATAGTCGGGATAGGGCTGGGCAGCAGCTCGGATGACCTCACCTCTCACGACATCGAAAACACAGCATATACCGAGATGTATCTCGGCATACGGGCGGAGATCTCTGCCGGACGATATCTTACTCTGTCCCCATACGACAACATCTCCTCCGGCGCTTCTGTCCGCCTTTCCGTTACTGACGCCTTTTCCGGCAGGGAGATGTTCTCCTCCGAAAGCGGAGAGCTGAGAGCCGACCTCTGGCAGCGGGAGATCGTAAACGGAGTATACATACTCTCCGGAGAGTTTAACCGGAACGGCGAGACCGGGCGCTGCTGCCTCTATCTGCTGGTCAACTGCGAATCCGACTTCCCGGAGGGGCAGCATTTCTATATCTGCAAGGGGCTCAGCGGCCGCGCCGAGGGGAACGACACCCCCTCCGAAAGGGCGAAGAAGCTGAATGAACTCATATCTGCTGCGGGGATAACCCCGGAGGGCTCCCTCTCAACGGCAATAGAATACCCGGTAGAGTTCGATGTGTCAAGCTACGATACATATTACTGGCAGGAAAAGTCCCGGGAGCTGATCGGAGAAGGCAGCGATTATTCCGATGCTTTCAAGGTCACCCTCCTGCACGACTGGATGACCTCGCATCTGATCTTTGACACCTACAAATCCGAGGTGCTGAAGACCTCGCGCTATCTAAACACAAAAGAGCCTGAACGCTGGCTGGTATCGGCTTCGGGAGTCGGGGTATGCAGGGATTTTGCAAATATTTTCGCCATAATGTGCCGCAGCCAGGGCATTCCCTGCATCTCGCTGGATTCCGCCGCTCTCGGGCATATGTGGAACGCTGTTTATCTCGACGGCGAATGGCGGGAGCTGGATGTCACCACCGATATCTGCCGATTTGCCCGCGAAGAGGACATCTCCGAAGTAACCGGCAGCAGGCTTTACAGATATGCGGGCTTTATGAACTCCGCCAAGACCGAATACCCCGAAACGGTCAACCGATATCTGCATATCCACGAATAAAGAATGTCATGAAAAAAACGGTACCCCCCTGTCCGGGGGATACCGTTTTTATTATTCGGCTGTCAATGCAGCCGGGATCTGTCCTCAGCTTTCGTCAGAAGCTATCTCAAGCCTTCTGGACTTGGGCGGCTCGATCTGCTTTTTCGGCAGCGAGACATTCAGGATGCCGTTTTTGTATTCGGCTGTTATAGCTTCGGTGTTTATACCCGAGAGGTCGAAGCTGCGCTTGTATGAGCCGTAGCTGCGCTCGCGGCGGATATACTTGCCCTTGCTGTCCTTTTCGTCCTTCTGCTCCTTATGCTCTGCGGAGAGGGTCAGCATATCGTCTGTGATCTCAAGATTGATATCCTCCTTGGCGAAGCCCGGAAGCTCCGCTTCCATAACGTATTTATCGCCCTCGTCGCGGATATCTGTCCTTATGCGCTCATGGCGCCCGGCAGGTGCGAACAGGTCGCGGTCAAAGCCGTCAAACATATCAAACAGGTCATAACCTCTTCTTTCAAACGGTGTAAGTTCAAACATAAAACATACCTCCTTGAAGCTTTTAAATTATCATTGTCCGAAACTCTAATGATTATTCATTCTCTGCTCCATTGGGCTCATCTCCTTTTCTTTAACTATATGATAAGCCCCGATTATGTTTGATCTGTCACACGTTTGTGAAAAGTAAATGAAAATTAGCACTCTCAAGCTGAGAGTGCTAATTATGCCGTTTTCAGCCGAAAAAAAGCGGCTGCCCGTTCAGCAGCCACTTATATGAATGTAATCCCGTATCATTTTTCGCTGTTTTCTCCGAGGCAGGCGTTTGTCCCGTAGGTAAGGGTCAGCAGGCTGTCTCCGAGGTGGACATTCTCGACGATGATGTCGTCATGATCTATGGAGAGATCGTAGTGGGAGAAATTCCAGAAGGAGCGCAGGCCGTAGCTTACCAGCCTGTCAGCTATCTCCTGAGTCTCGGCCTTTGGTATGCAGAGGACAGCGATGACCGGCTTCTGCTCCCGGCAGAAGCGCTCCAGCTCATCAGTATGCCTTACTTCCAGCTCTCCGACCTTATCTCCTGTTATAGAAGGGTCGCGGTCGAAGATACCGATCAGCCGGCAGCCTCTGGTCTCGAAATTTATGTGCATCGTTATGGCGCGGCCCAGATTTCCTGCACCGATAACTATGGTCTTGAAATGTCTGTCTACTCCGAGTATCCTTCCGATCTCGGAATGGAGCTCGCGGACATGGTAGCCGAAGCCCTGCTGCCCGAAGCCGCCGAAGCAGTTGAGATCCTGCCTTATCTGCGAAGCAGTCAGCTTCATGAGCTCTGAAAGCTCTCTTGAAGAGATACGCTCTGTCCCGCGCTTTATGAGCTCGCCGAGAAAGCGATAGTATCTCGGCAGCCGTTTTATAACTGATGAGGAGATCTGACCTTGTTTTGCCATAATGCGCCTCTTTTCAAACCTTCGATACTTTGATAAATAAATAACAATATCATTATATACCATTTTATACTGTTTGTCAAGAGGAAGGAAAGAGCTTTGAAGGCAGCCGCGTTTATATAACATCTGCGTTATATTTATGATCTGTTCAGGAAGGAGCTGCTGCCGCAGGTGTATATATAGCGGAATGTATAAGTTCGCTCCCTTCGACGGACAAAGAGGTGTCCATCTACCGTTTTTACTACTGTCTGACCTATGCGGAGGTCGGACGGCGGAGACAGATTCTCTCACAGGTAATATGCAATACTCATTCGGCGCCGACATTATCGTTAATGACAAATACTACAATATCGGCCAAACAGAAAAGCGGTATCTCTCCCCTTCGGGGAAAGATACCGTTTTTGCATACATAATTATCAGGTCTTGAATCCGATCTTGACAGTGTCGCCGTCGTCATAGCTGACGGACTTGCTGACAGTGATCGGCAGACGCTGCTCTTCTGTAAAGCCGATAGTCTCGCCGTCTTTGAGCTCGATATCCTCGCTGAGGATATACTCGCTGATCGAGAGCAGGAAGCTGAAAAGCTCCTGGGGCTGGGCATGGGAGCCAATGACCTCGATCTCTTGCTTGCCGAGGGCGCGAAGGCCGTATGTAAAGCCGCAGAGCAGGCTCTCCTTGTTGACATACATACCGAAATGCAGCATTATCGGGATAGGCATCTGCCCCCTCTTCAGACCCTCAGCGACCTCGATATAGAAACTCCTCTCGAAGACTGTGGGGTTGCGGTAGATACCGATGGTGTTCTTGAGCTTGAGCATGGAGCTGGCGACCTTGCACAAGAGCATCCCTGCTGAAACAGGGTCCTGCTCCTTAGGGTCTTCGGTGTCCATAACTGCGACAAGAACGTGTGCTGCGTGTTTGGCGACCGCCTCGGAGGCATCCTTCCAGAGCAGATTGTTCTTGGCGCTGGCCTCGGCCTCGCCGTTAGGTACCGGGTTTGGCAGCAGCGAGCAGGCGACGGTCATATCGTCGGCTCTGAAAACGACAGCGCCGTCCTTGACCTCGTCCTCAAAGGTTATGTTCCAATCCTCCTTGAGGTTATGTCTGAAGCGGGGCCAGTCGAAATTAGCGTCATTAAGCAGGACGAAGCCTATGGTAGTCTTACTGTTCTTCTTTCCGGGGGTATTACTGGTATTATCCATTTAAGTATCTCCTTTCGGGTAAAAAAAGAGCGCCCGCGCAGGGCGCTCCCCACTTTTTTATCAGATCTTGGAATAGCCGAAGCTGTTGATTATGGCATCTACCTTCTGCCCGCTGCGGCACATCGGGCAATCCGAGGAGCTGAAGCTCTCGTACTTCGGAAGATCCTCGGCATAGAATATAGCCTGGACATTGATACCGTGAGACTCCCTGATAGCGGAAAAGATGGAAGCGATAGCTGCGAGGCAGCCGTTATAATACTGCAGGCAGTCAACAGCGCGCATGATGCTCTTTCCTGTAGAAGCGGAAGAAATGAGCAGCAGTATCTGCTTTCCCCAGATCTTCTTCTGGGTATTGTCGCGGAAGATCATCTGACCGTTCATATTGAGCTCAGGCGTTACAACAGCGATATCAGAGCCTGCATTTATACCCTGCCCGGAGAGGTGCTCCGCCAGGAAAGCTCCCAGCATCTCTGTCCCTTCAAGGCAGATGATAGTGTCGATATTTGTCGTCGCATAGCAGGCTGCCAGCTCAGCAGCGGCTTCCTTGGCCATTTTATGGCTGGTCTTGATAGATGTCATATCGACATAATAATTAACGTGCGAATGGTTAGTAGCAAAATGCCCTGGGATGATGCCTATTCTGATGCGGCGGTTCTTCGGGCTTTCGATAGATTGGATCCTGTTTTCCATATATACCCCTCCTGTCATGCTCTGTAACGCTGCGGCAAAGTGCAGCGCGGTAAATAATGACACAAATAATTATAACACAATCCTTCCCGGATTACAAGCATTTATCTTAAAAAATTATAGCTGAGGTTTTGTGAAATATCCACAATCTGCAACGCATAGTCTGTGATGCCCTTGCCCTTATTGGGCTCAAAGAAGGAGAATATCGCGTCTGCGACAATGGTGACTATGAGTATCGCAAGGATGGTATATTTCAGTTCCTTCGAGAATTTCCTGGCTACATCGTCGATAAGCGGGCCGAAGAGATAGATGCAGAACATCCCGGCGAAGCCGAAGACGATAATGCCCTCGAAGCAGATACGCCCGTGGATATTGAGGAAATATCCGTGATAGTTCCAGTATTGCAGCCCTTGATATTTCTCAAAATACCAGCCTGTGACATACTCGAATATGCCGCTGCCAAGTATCATAAGGAAGAATGAGGCTGCCGGCCTGTCGCGGAATCTCTTGAGGAAGCAGACGGCTGCGACTCCGCCGAAGCCGTAGATAGGCAGCCAGGGGCCGTGGAGTGAGCCACGGTTGATGAACTCGCCGTCCTCGACGACGTGTATCGCCACCTCCCAGGCCCAGCCGACTATCGAGAATGTAAAGAACATCAGCAGATAAGAGCTGATAGGATAATCTCTGTGGTAATCGTGCTTAGCCAGGAGCTGCTTATGGCTGATGCCGATATACTCTCCTGAAGACTGCTGATCGGCTCCGGGGTATTTCATAAGGAGCTTGATCTCCTCCCCCTTCATTTCTCCGACAGGGGTCTCATAGGAGCGTTCATTCTCAAGGATATCCGGCTCCAGGAAACTGTCGCAGAACAGAGGCGCCAGCTCATCTCCGCGCTCTATGAGCTGCTTTCGCAGGGTCATATAGAGCTCTGCGTCGGCGGCTGTCTTATATGCGTTCAGAAAAGCTATCCTGGCGACGCCGATGAAGATATATGTCAGGATCCCGTCGAGAAAGAGATAATCGCTGCCGAACCATAGCTTTCCGACAAGTATCGAAGCGAGTATTATCGGCAGCTCATAGCTCAGGAAGGAGGCGTTCAGCAGAAAAGTCCTGAACTTATTTCCGTGCATCATCTTTTTGGAGAGGGCGAAGGCGTCCTTTGTCTTTATAGTCGGGTTCTCCGCCAGGATAAAGGGGATCATATAATACTCATAGGTCTTATAGAAGCCGCCCGCGATCGTAAGGAACCAGAGCCCCCGGTAAACGTGCATAAGGACTATCGTTTTGAGGGGGGTAAAGCAGCGTTCTTTTATCACGAAGCCCATACGCCCGATAGTCGTTCGGCGGTAGGCATGATTCTCCAGGAAAAATCTCCGCTCGCCTATCAGGAGGGTATCTGAGACGAAGACAGCGATAAAGACAGAGAAGAGAGAGGTCGCGCAGGTGACCAGGATATCCCAAGGGGTCATATCCGAGAAGAACGAGAGGAAGGCAGCCAGCACCTGGAAATGGGGCGAATACTCTTTTGACACTATATCGAAGATATCCGAGAGCTTCTTTTCGTTGCGGCGGGTCTTCTCGCTGACGAAGGCGGTTATCGGCCGCTGCTTGCCGGAGATAAGGCTGACTGTATCGTCGATGATAGCCCAGTTGGAGCTTTCGTTGCCGGAATGGAAGAAGGTAAGCTCCTTGGCATTAAGGGAGTTCTCACCGAATTCGTCATAGATCCTCTCCCAATTCTTTACTGCGGAGACATCACCGATATTGAAGCGGTCGCTGGCCTGTTCTGCTGTCAGCCCCTCCGCCTTGATCGTCTCGACGACGGTACGTTTTGTAGTCGCATCGATGCGGAGATTGGTAACGTTCTGCATATCATAGCTGGCGATGAACTGGGTCGAGCCGCCGTACTGCCCGGCGATGAACACCATAACAAAGCATACAGCAAAGCACGCGATGAAGTTATGCCTCATACGCGAAACTGCTGTTCTTCGTATATCTCTTATCCTCCAGCTATTCTCCATTGGTCTCTCCCGGTCATATCCCCGCAGATACTCTTATGAGCTGCGAATGCGATTTTTTTTGAAAAATACAGTAATATTATAGCTTATAAGCTCAAAAAAGTCAAGAAATATTCATTATTTAGTAGCGTATCAGCTCGAAAAGTATCATTTCTCCCCTTGACAAATCGCCGGAGAAGGTGATATAATATAAGCTGCAACCTATAATATAAAGGCTATGACGGAAACGAGCTGTGTCAGAGCCTGCCGCAGAGAGCCCGAGGGAGCTGAAAATCGGGCGCGGGCAGCACAGTCAGATCATTCCCGAGCCTGCTGCCGAAAAATAGAGCTCAGCTCTATTCGTAGAAAAGCACGGCCCTCACCGTTATATGAGATCAAGCGGCGCGTCCGTATATTTTTATGTACGCGCAAGCAGAGTGGTAACACGGAGCAGACGCTTCGCCTCTGTATTGAGGCGAAGCGTTTTTAATTAGTAGTTTATTATTCATTTCAGAAAAGGAAGGTCATGGATATGCTTACACTCGACAAGGTCTATCATGCAAAGCACGTACTGAAACAGATCATCAGAGAGACTGAGGTCATCAAAGCCCCGAAGATCAATCCGGAGGCGGAAGTTTACCTCAAGACAGAGAATCTCCAGATCACCGGTTCCTTCAAGGTCCGCGGCGCTTATTACAAGATCTCCCAGCTCTCAGATGAGGAGAAGAGCCACGGAGTTATCGCCTGCTCTGCCGGCAACCACGCTCAGGGCGTTGCTCTGGCTGCGACAAAGAACGGGATCAAGTCAATAATCTGCCTGCCGGACGGCGCTCCGATCTCCAAGGTCGAGGCTACCAAGGGATACGGCGCTGAGGTATGCCTTGTAGAAGGAGTTTACGACGATGCTTACAACAAGGCGCTTGAGCTCCGCGATGCCCATGGCTACACCTTTATCCATCCCTTCGACGACGAGAATGTCATCGCCGGGCAGGGAACTATCGGTCTGGAGCTCATCGAACAGCTCCCGGATCTCGAAGCGGTAGTTGTCCCCGTCGGAGGCGGCGGACTCATCTCCGGCGTTGCTTTCGCTCTCAAGACCCTCAACCCGAATATCAAGGTCTACGGTGTTCAGGCCAGCGGAGCTCCTTCAATGGTGGAATCGCTTGCCGAGGATAAGATCAAATGTCTCGCATCAGTTTCCACTATCGCAGACGGTATCAAGGTAAAGGAGCCCGGCGAACATACATTTGAATACTGCAAGCAGTATGTAGACGAGATCGTTACAGTCACCGACGACGAGGTATCCTCCGCTATACTTGCACTCATCGAGCAGCACAAGCTGATCTCTGAAGGCGCCGGAGCCGTATCTGTCGCAGCAGTCATGTTCAACAAGGTCCCTGTAAAGGGCAAGAAGGTCGTATGCCTTGTTTCCGGCGGTAATATCGACGTTACGATCCTCTCCCGTGTCATCAAGCGCGGCCTGCTGAAATCCGGCAGGAGCGACACGATGGCGATCCAGCTTGAGGATAAGCCCGGCCAGCTTCTGGGCGTTTCCAAGATCATCGCTCAGCTCGGCGGAAACGTTGTCTCCATCCATCACGAGCGTGCCAGCGAGGACAGCGATATCACTGACTGCATCCTGCGTATCGTAATGGAGACCCGTGACTTCGACCACATAAAGAAGATCCGGACAGCCCTTGCCGACGCAGGCTTCAAGATAGTTAAGAAATGAACATCACCGATGAAATGACCCCGGCTGAGTTCATTCGGCTTATGGAAGAAGAATACGGTGAAGAGTTCAATTGGCGGGTCGTGGAGCCCGATATGTTCGTCGAGGAGCTTATCACCGAGCTTGGCGAGGACAATGAGTTCGTCCGCGGCAGGAAGGTATATAACGCATTGAAATGCGAATCCTGCGACGATATGCTGTTTTGTTCGTCTGACAGCACCGGCGGAGAGCTCTGGAGGATATATCATCTTACCTTTTCCCGCTGCCGGGAAAAAGAGGGCTGGCCCCGCAGGAAGAGCTTTGCGGGCAGAAGATCCGCCCTCGAATACATCAGGAACAGTTTTATTGAAGATTATTTATCATAGTCAAGGAGGAAATCACAATGGCAGAAACAGTTTACACCAAAAACGCACCCGACGCTATCGGCCCCTATTCTCAGGCGAAGATCGTCGGAGGACTCGTATTCACTTCCGGGCAGATCGCTATCAATCCGGCAACAGGCAATGTCGAGGCGGCTACCATCGAGGAGCAGACCCATCAGGTCTGCAAAAATCTGAAGGCAGTCCTCGAAGCAGCAGGCTCTTCGCTGGACAAGGCAGTAAAGACCGTTTGCTTCCTCAAGAACATGAGCGACTTCGCAGCCTTCAACGGCATCTACGGCGAATACTTCACCTCCAAGCCTGCACGCTCCTGCGTTGCGGCGGCAGCCCTTCCCAAGGATGTGCTGGTAGAGGTGGAGCTCATCGCTGAGCTCTGAGGAGACAGGGAGGTAATACTATGAAAAGAACACTTATCGCTCTTCTGTGCATCTCGGCAGTTATGCTGACAGCCTGCGGAGACGACAGCAGCTCGTCTTCACGCTCCTCAGCTTCCTCATCAAAAACCACCACAGCTGCGGCCAAGACCACCAAGAGCACAGAGGCCGATGACAAAACCACCACAGAAAAAGCCGAGGAAACGCCCCCTGCGGATCTCAGCTTTGTCCTTCCTGCCGATGCGGTAGATCCGGATCTTTCCAAGGACGACCCCTCGGATGACAGTATCCGCTTCACCTACGACAGCGACGGAAGGGTCGAGTCATACAAGTATGACGCCGGAGACAAGTCCTTCATCGTTTCCTACGTATACAAGGAAAGCGATGTCCAGATCTATGCTTATTCAGGCGAAATAGTGGTTGCCTATGAAAAGTTCAGCCTGCCGGAATTCGATCCCGACGGAGGCTTCACGACTCACGAGGGATTCTTCTTCAAGGGCTATAAATTCTGACCGCCTTCCCTTCACCATCGGAGCGGAGTCGCCGGAAAAGGCTGATTTCTGCAATTCAAAAAAAGTTTACAAAGCAAAAGAGGGCAGCCTGTGGCGGCTAATCGCCCAAAAATGCAATATATCACACAACAGATTGCAAAACCGCAGGGAAAAGAAATCAGCGGGCTCTCTTGACTTTACGGGCAAAAAGTAATATAATAATAGTGCTAATTATTTTTACGGAGGTAATCAAAAATGGGTAGAGTTTACAATTTCAGCGCAGGCCCCGCAGTTCTCCCTGAGGAAGTCCTCAAGGAAGCTGCCGAAGAGATGCTCGATTACAAGGGCACGGGAATGTCCGTTATGGAAATGAGCCACCGCTCAAAAGCCTATGACGAGATCATCAAGGATGCAGAGAAGGATCTCCGCGATCTGATGAACATCCCCGACAACTACAAGGTCATCTTCCTGCAGGGCGGCGCTTCGCTGGTGTTTGCAGAAGTTCCGATGAACCTGATGAAGAAGGGCAAGGCTGCTTACATCATCACAGGTCAGTGGGCTAAGAAGGCTGCTCAGGAAGCTGAGAAGTACGGCGAGGTAGTAAGAGTTGCCTCCTCTGCTGACAAGACTTTCTCCTATATCCCTGACTGCTCCGACCTCGACATCCCCGAGGACGTTGACTATGTTTACATCTGCGAGAACAACACCATCTATGGCACCAAGTTCTGGACTCTGCCCAACACCAAGGGTCACGAGCTGGTAGCTGACGTATCAAGCTGCTTCCTCTCTGAGCCCGTTGACGTTTCCAAGTACGGTGTCATCTACGGCGGCGTTCAGAAGAACGTCGGACCTGCCGGCGTTCAGATCGTTATCGTAAGAGAAGACCTTATCGCTGACGGCCCTGCATTCAAGGCCTGCCCGACAATGTGCGACTGGAAGATCCAGGCTGACAACGATTCTCTTTACAACACTCCTCCCTGCTACGGCATCTATATCTGCGGCAAAGTATTCAAGTGGATCAAGAAGATGGGCGGCCTCGAGGGCATGAAGGCTCACAACGAGAAGAAGGCCAAGATCCTCTATGATTTCCTCGACGAGAGCAAGATGTTCAAGGGCACTGTAGAGAAGAAGGACCGCTCCCTCATGAACGTTCCCTTCATCACCGGCAACGAGGATCTGGACAAGAAGTTCGTTGCAGAGGCTAAGGCTGCCGGCTTCGAGAACCTCAAGGGCCACAGAACTGTCGGCGGTATGAGAGCTTCCATCTACAACGCTATGCCTATCGAGGGCGTAGAGAAGCTCGTTGCCTTCATGAAGAAGTTTGAGGCTGAAAATTCTTGATCTAAATATCAAGGCGTTCCGGCGCGGTGCAAGATGCTCCGCGCTGTTTGCCTAAATTCAGACAGATAAATCTATTTTGAAAGGACCGATCACAATGTTTGATATTCTTACCCTTAACAAGATCGCCGCAATCGGCACAAGCAGACTCGGCGCAGATTATAACGTTACCGACACCTGCGATGCCCCCGATGCTATCATGGTGCGCTCCGCAAAGATGCACGACATGGAGTTCAAGGACAATCTGCTGGCTATCGCCAGAGCAGGCGCAGGCGTAAACAATATCCCCGTTGACAAGTGCGCTGAGCAGGGTATCGTCGTTTTCAACACCCCCGGCGCTAACGCTAACGCTGTTAAGGAGCTGGCTCTCTGCGGACTGCTCCTCGCTTCCAGAAAGATCCCCGAGGCTATCGAGTGGGCCAAGACCCTCAAGGGCAACGGCGCTGAGGTAGGCAAAATGGTAGAGAAAGGCAAGTCCAATTACGCAGGCTGCGAGATCATGGGCAAGACCCTCGGCCTTATCGGTCTCGGCGCTATCGGCGGCAAGCTGGCTAACGCTGCTATCTCCCTGGGTATGAACGTTATCGGCTATGACCCCTTCCTCTCCGTAAACGCAGCTCTGAACCTCAAGCCCCAGGTAAAGGTGACCAACAATATCAATGATGTTTACGCTGAGAGCGATTACCTCTCTCTCCACCTCCCCTTCAATGCCGATACTAAGGACACCATCAATAAGGATACCATTGCCCTCTGCAAGGACGGTGTGCGCATCCTTAACTTCGCAAGAGGCGAGCTCGTAAACAGCGACGCTATCATCGAAGCTCTCGGCAGCGGCAAGGTCGCCAGATATGTTGTTGACTTCCCCTGCGATGAGGTCATCGGCGTTGAGAATGTCGTTGCTATCCCTCACCTCGGCGCTTCTACAGAAGAATCTGAAGATAACTGCGCTGTTATGGCAGCAGATGAGCTGAAAGCCTATATCGAGCGCGGCGCTATCATCAATTCCGTTAACTTCCCCAATGCCGAGCTGGTCAAGACCGGCGACTCTCTCGTTTGTGTCCTCCATAAGAATGTTCCCGCTCTTATCTCCCAGATCACAACCGCTGTTGCCGATAAGGGAGCTAATATCGAGAATATGGTCAATAAGAGCAAAAAGGATTGGAGCTACACCATACTCGATGTCAACGGCGCCGCAGATATCGACGCTATCAAGAAGATCGAGGGCGTTGTTAAGGTCCGCGTTCTTTGATAAGATCACAAAGAGCCGCTTCCAAAGGCGGCTCTTTTTTGTAAACCCAGCTTGTCCCTCCCCCCCTCCGCCCGGAGGCACTGTTACCCTGTGCAGGACTACCGGGGGAGACCCTTTTGAAAAAGGGTCATCCCCCGGACCCCCTCCCTAAAACTTTTAATGCTTTTTTGGCGAGGGCATACCCGTCCCTATCCCGAAGTGCAAACAGAAAGCTCTGCTCTCCCCTATGGAGAAGGTATGCCCTCGCCAAAAAATATCAGAAGTCTTTGGAAAGGGGTTTGGGGAATAACCTTTCTTCAGAAAGGTTTTCTCCAATAATCCTGTACCGAGTAGCGGTGCTCCGGGCGGAGGGAGAGAAGGGAGAAGGCGTATTTATAAGAGGAGGTCTGCGGTATGAACAGGATGGGAGCGCTTATAACACTTGCGCTTGTTATGGGCATCACCTTTATTGCCTGGAAGGCTTTAGGTGAAAGATTTGATGTTCAGAACAAGATAGTCAAGCGGTTCAGTTTACTGAGGCGCAAGCCCTGGACTGTTGTTCTTGCAATGTTCGGAGTTATAGTCGTACTGGGGTTTGCCTTTATGATCCTGCGGCTGCCGGAGGTCTCGTATTACATTGCGGCGGGCATCATAATCACCTCGACTCTGACCCTGCTCAATGCAGCGAACAGCTATGTTGAAGAAGAGCCGATAGTAAAGCCGGAAAAGCCGGACTCCCCGGAAGGCGAAAAGACTTCGGAGGACACGTCTGACGAGAGCACTGAGAGCCCTGCTGACGTAGCTGTGTCTGCTGAGAAAGCCGAAGAAGAAACTCCGGCTGAAAATGCCGATGAAGCTGCTCCGGAAGCTCAAGCCGAGAGCACTGAGGCGAATGCTCCGGCAGAGGACAGCAACGGACCCGAGGCTGCCCCGGAAGAGAGCACTTCGGAGGGCAAGGCCGAAGAGAAAGATGAACAGCCTGAGAGCTGACCGTTCCGAAAGATATCAAACCGACAAAATGGGTATTCCCCTGTTCCGGGGGAATACCCATTTTACGTTGAAGGCTGTTTGTAAAGCAGACCCGGACTATTCTGTTACCAGCTCTCTGATCTCGACTTTCCTGATCTTCCCGGAAACGATATAGGCAAAAACAGTAACACAGATGATGACGAATGCTGCGGCTGTGATATAGGTCAGAGGGGTGCTGTCGGGATATACTTTTGTAATACCGAAGGTCGAGAACACAAGGTCAAGCAGCGAGACAGAAAAGAGGCTGCCTGCTGCCGCTCCGACGGCGCCGCCAATTACGGAGATGATAAAGAAGCGCAGAGCGAACTGTGCCCGAAGCCTGCGGGATGTGAAGCCCAGGGCTTTTAACACTCCCAGATCCGTGCGCTCTCTCGTAAAGGCGTTGGAGCAGACAATTATGACGGCGACCAGCGCGAAGATGCCGGAGAAAGCGTAGATCGTTATCTTCATTGCATCGGCGCCCAGCATGACGGTGTCGTTATACATCTCTTCCTGGAAATCCACGGCTTCCGCGGTTACGATGTCTCCGTATCTCTCGTTGAGCTCATCAACTGCAGCCCTGACCTTTGATGTGTCGGCCACAACCATATCGTGAGAAGCCGACCGGGTCGCGCCGAGACGTTTTGCGCCCTCTAAGCTCATGGACATCGCATACCCTGCATCGTTCATTGTCTGATAGAAGCCGGAAACGATATATTCTGCTTTGAGGGATCTTCCCTCGACAGTTACCTTGTCGCCAATTTTCAGGTCAAGAGCATCGGCCGCGGAGCGGGATACCAGGATCTCATTATCGAACATCGGCAGCTTGCCTTTGAGGAGCCCGTTAATGACCTCAGGGTATTCATAGATCTCGCACATTATGTTCTCGCCGTTAAGGGAATAATACTGCATGGTGCCGTAAATCTTCTTGGATATCGGGGTGTATTTCTCGACTATGCTCTCATAATCGCTGATATGGTCATAAGCCTTATCGTTGCGGAAATAAAGGGATATGTCCGGAAGGACGACTCCCATTGAGGAAAGCGCCGAGCGGCTGTTGATGGCTGCCCCCATTATATTGACAGTCACTGTGAAAAAAGTCAGGACAGCAGTTATGAAGAGGATGCCGAGATATTTTGTGAACGAGGAGGAGAATGAGCGATAGGCCACAGATGCTTCCAGAAATCTACCGGAGATCGGAGCATTCAGGCGGCTCTGGAAATATATATCCTTGCGGCCGCCGGAGATAGCTCTTACGGGCGATATACGGGCAAGCCTTCTGCATGAGATGAACACTGCCAGCACAGAAACAGCCAGCATTGCCAGGATCACCGCCAGGGTCCCGATCAGCGCCACCCTCTTATCCGGCAGGACAGCGGTGATATTCTTGAATATACCGCTGATGACACGTTCCAGCGGGACAGAAGCGATAAGCCCTGCCGCCATGCCCAGCAGCTCTGCTATCACATATCTCAGCAGGATGATACCGGTCAGCTTGCTGTCGGTAAAGCCCTGGGCTTTGAGTATGCCGAGGTTTTCATAGTCTATGTCGATCTCTGTCCTGATGCTGTGGATCATTATTACCAGCACGATAACGAACAGCACGCAGACAAATCCCAGGACCACATCGAGGATGATCTCCATAAAAAGAGTCGTATAGGTCTCGGACTGCTCCATTGACAGGGAGCCCACCGCCTTGCTGATGATACCTGTTTCAAGGTTAAGCTCTCTCTGGAACTTGGCATCTGAAAGGTTTTTGTCCGCCTTTGAAGCGCGGACTATCTTGTAAGTGTTTACAACACGCTCCGTATTGGCGGCTCTGAGCTCCCGGGAGAGCTTGTCGAACTCCTCTCCGGAGATAAAAACATTTTTCCAGCCTATCATCATCGAGCCGTAGCAGGGCTCCTGAAGAAACCCCTTGATCTTATAATCTCTGGTCTTGTCAAAAAACTCCACTCTTACGGTATCGCCTATTGCACAGTCATGCTTTGACATATTGCCGAGGGGCAGATAGATCTCCCCCGGCTCCGGCTCCGGGATAGTATCCTCAAAGCTGTCGGCATCCGGGTCATAAAGCCTGAGGCCTTCGCGGAGAGGCGAGAAGAAATAGGTGTTCCCTGTCCAGTTACCTGTCCGGAGATAAATGGCCTTGCCGTAAGAAGCGACAGCATCTATTACATCGACCTTCTCGGTAAGAGCGCTGTCTTTGACCTTTTGCAGCAGCTCATCTGTCAGGAGCTTTTCGGCGATTATTGCGTTCATATTCCCCATCCCGGACTCTTTCTGAGCACGTTCAAGAGCCGAAGCTACGTTCTTTTTTACGCCGATGACAGCGGCGGCTGTGGTAACTATCAGGAATGCAAGGATGAGAACGCTGATAAAGGAGCCCTTCTTATGCCTGATATTTGCCCGGAGCAAGGTGGTCATTTCCATACCCTCTCCCCCTTTACCAATGCATCGACGAAAGCCATGCGTTGACCTGAGTCTCGCGGCTCTTCTCTTCTGCGGGGTCATAGGGCGGAAGAGTCAGCTCTCCGATAATGCTGCCGTCTTCGAGATAGAGTATACGGTCGGCTCTCAGGGCGGCGCGGAGGTCGTGAGTGACCATAAGTATGCTCTGGCCTTCCTTATTGAGGGCTGTCAGCAGGTCCAGCACATCGGTAGTATTCCTTCTGTTGAGGGCGCCTGTCGGCTCATCGGCAAAGAGGAGTCTGGGCGAATTGACGACAGCTCTGGCTATGGCGCAGCGCTGCTGCTCTCCCCCGGAGACCTGAGAAGGAAGATTTGAAGCGATATGCGAGATGCTCATCTGCTCCAGAAGCTGCGAGGCACGTTCTTTGACCTCTGCTGCGCTCTTATCCTTATTGAGATATCCCGCTACGGCTACATTCTCAAAAAGAGTCAGGTTGCTGACCAGGTGCATCTGCTGAAAAACGAAACCGAAGCCGGTATGCCTCAGAGCAGCCAATTGCTTTTCAGACATCTTTACCAGATCCTGCCCCTCGAAGATGACCTCTCCGGAGGTAGCTCTGTCCATACCGCTGAGGGCATAGAGCAGGGTCGATTTCCCTGAGCCGGAAGCGCCCATTATAACTGTCAGATCGCCTTTATATATCTCCAGCCCGATGTGCGAGAGAATATGCACCTGAGAGCCGCCGTGAGCAAAGCTCTTGCAGAGCTCTCTGGCTGTAAGGATCGCATCTTTCATATCTGTTCCTCCTGTATCATTCTTACAGCGGCTGCACCATATCAAAGCACAGGTCACCGTTCTCGCATCTGCCGTCTGTTTCTGTTATTATGTAAACTGTTCTGTCTTCCGGGACATCAAGAGTGCCTGTTTTCTCCTCGCCGCTTTTCAGAGAGAAGAGCTCTTTCTTACCATCGCCCGCATCATAGAATACCCGGATGGAGCCTTTCTCCAGCCTGCCGGAATAGTCGATCCTGCCGGGGCTGCCGCTCTCTGCTGAAAGCTCAAAGGCCATCCTGCCTTCAAACCTGTAAAAGCTCATATAAGCCTTTTCCGAGGTATTGGAATGCACGAAGCCTATTGCACTGTACTTTGACGAATAGGGGGATGCACAGCCGCTGAGCAGCATTATCATCAGCAGCACAGCCGGAAGAACAACCGATCTCTTTTTCATATTGCGATCTCCTTTCTTTTGCTCTGCCCTTTAAGGCAACACCGCACGACCCCTGTGCATCAGATGCGCCGTCCAGATTTTCGTCAGATTGCCTAAATTCGACGCAGGCTTGCTGACGC
>CAMNNQ010000195.1 GCA_946545645.1 uncultured Clostridia bacterium
CCTTTAGGCATAAAAATGCCCCCTTTCGTTAGATTTCAAATTGGTATATCTCTATTATACCACATTGTCTAACAAAATGGGAGCATTTCATTTGCAAAGCTCGGTGTGTTATTCTATAAACACAGAAGGGGGAAACACCCCGGAACATCAGAAACAAGAATAACAGGAGGAACTGACTATGAACAGGAACACTAACAAGAATGATAACAACATGACCGACTTCGACCGCGAGCTCAACCTTAACGCTCTTGAGTCTGTAGCGGGAGGTAATACCGGCTCCAGAAAGGGTGAACATGAAGTACACATGAGACATAACAAAGCAGAAGCGTTAGCAAAAATCAGAGAAGATAGGCGTAAAATATATTACAGTATGGTTTATAATGCGATGACATGATCAAGGGTCGGTAAGCAGCCGCTCATCACTATTTCTGACGGGACGCAGGCCGATCGGTATAAATGAAATAAGAGTCCGGAGCTTCCTGATGCGGAGTCTCCGGGCTTTTCTGTTAAGCAGCCTTTATCAAAAATGCATAAAAGATCACAGCCGGAAGAATAAAAACAGTTGAACAGGCAGAAACCGATCGGGGGAGGCCTGAATGTGTTTTTTTTGCAAAGATTCTGCAAAGCTCAGTGTGTTATTCTTTAATCACAGAAAGGGAAACGACCCAAAAAGGAAAGAAATAATAACAGGAGGAACTGCAGTGTTCATAAACGAAGAAAAGAAGCTAAAACCGAATAGGATGAAAAAACAAGCCGAGAATTGTTGTAAAACAGCGATCATCGGCTTGTTCTGTTTTTAATCTAATTTTCTGCTTACTGAAGCAGGCTCGATCTGTCATTAGCTTTTTGTCTGAAAATAAGTTTCAACAGCGCTTATCAGTTCGTCCTTGCTGTCTGTATAAGCAGCTTTGCATTCTAATTTGTACGGCTCATATTCTTTCCTGTGAGCGAAGAATTGCTCCTCTGTTAAGTTCTGATTGCTTATCGTGCTGCCTTCTAGCTTATACAAACAATATTCTCTTGATGCAAATCCAATGTACTCTTCTCTTAGTATCAACGAATATCCCTTGTCGGTATTGTCCTTAAATCTGTAAAACATTTCTGATACCGTTCCATCTGCCTTGTTATGTATCACTGCACCGCCTTTAAAGGACATTAGGATATTTTCGTGTTTCTTATACTTGATTATGATCGTAGATGTATGATTGTTGAGCTGCTCTTCATATTCAGGGTTTAGGTCATAGCCGTAGCTGACATCTATCTCGGATAACCCATCTCCGTCGATATCCTCAATTATATACCGGATATCGCCGGCATCATCGGGCACCAGTTTTTTGAGCATTTCAATGTATTTTATTTTACACGCAGAAAGTTCGGCTGCATGAGGATCCTCGGAAGGTTCAGAGCTTTCCGTTTTGCTGCTGGTAGTCTGACTTGACACTGCCGAGGTCGTTGTCTGCACGCTGGTAGTTACAGTAGTTACGGTAGTTTCCGATCTTGATGTTTCAACAGACACGATGCTTGATGTTTTGTCATCGCTGCCTTTGTTAATACTCATCAGAGCGAAAGTACCGGCACCTATTGCCGCAGCTGCTGCGACCGCAATGACAGCGATTTTGAGTCCGGATATTCCCGTGGTGACAGCAGCTGCTGCTTGTGAACCGACTCCAGCTGCCGCCTGACCGGCTGATGAACTGCCTGCCGCAGAACAGCCTGCGGCTGTGTTTTCAAACATATCGCTGAAATGCGGTATAAAGTTCGTGAACGGAACAGCGCACAGCACGATGCCTTTCTTTTTGAGTTCTTCAAGTTTCTTTTTAAGGTTGCTTCGTGCGTAGCTGAGGTTTGCTTTTACGCTGCTTTGCGAAGAACCCGTAAGCTCTGATATTTCTGCAATACTTTTGTTTTTGTAGTAGAACAGGAAAAGCGTTTCTTTTTGTGCAGGGCTGAGCGAGTTTATCTGCTCGGCAATAAGCCGCTTGATGTCCTCGTTCTCGGCGTAATCGACTGGGAGCATCACGGTATCTCCGTAAGCCTCCTGAAAAGCAATATCAACCGCTGCCGAGTCGCCGCCGCTTGCAGACCCGTTATCGCTGTCCCCGCTGTTAAGCTCAACACGCTGGTACCGTCCTGCTTTTTCCCTGTATTCGCCTGCTGTGCGTTTTGCTATCGTGTGGAGCCATGTGCTGAATTTTGAGGTGTCCTGAAGCTGTCCGATACTGTTCATAGCCTTGATAAAGGTCTCCGAGACAACATCCTGAGCGTCAAATTCATTCAAGCCCTGTTTGATAACGAATTTAACAAGCGGCTCGCTGTAAGCTCTGTACAGCTCGTCAAATGCAGCCTTGTCACCGCTTTTAGCCCGCTCTGCAAGCTGCTGTGTGTTTAAGTCGTTCATTTTTCCTGCTCCTCATCATTTCTGTATTTTTCGATCATATCGTCGAGCAAACCTTGCTGTGCCATATATAAAAACACAGCGATCAGAAATTCATCGAAGGTCATATGCACACCTTCTTTTGACGATAATATCAGCTGATACCATATTATATCACTCCCCGTTATTATATTCAAGAGACCGCCGCCGCGGTATGCAATGCCCTCGCCGATAGGTTTTGTGCATAGTTTTCATTTGATTTGGCTCGGGGCAGAGCTGCCCGCGATCGTTTTGCACTAAGCTGCCTCTTTGTATATTAGAGGCTCCGGCAGCTCAAAAGGTTAACGGGTAAAATGATTATTTTATTCAAAACAGCAGCCTGCACTTTTCGCACAGACTGCTGAAATGTAGTTGTAATTAATCCTTAAGTCTTTTAACTATATCATACCTCGCATCATTTTCTCCTTTGGTGAGCTTATGTTTTCCTGAAGCAAAGCTTGAAAAATCCAATTCGTTGATGTAGCTTTCAATATCTTTGATAGGCTGTGGTGTCGGCAGCTCGTGTATGAGGCTTTTATCCTTGGGCAATTTCTCAAGGCTTTCCCCTCCTAGTTCTTCTGTATCCAGCACCACAATACTATAACGTTCTTCGTCAAGTCCTTTGGAATCGGTCATCATAACCGTTCCACAGCCTAATTCAGCGGAATCAGATAATTGCTTTTGTTCGAAAGTATATGCTTTGGGATTCTTTCCGTTCCAGTAGAAATATCTGGTAGTTGATGCATTATGCCAAGGACCTCTATATATTACTTCTGTGCCACTTCTGCCTTCAAGCCCTGAAATGAGGAGACAAGCGGTAGCGTTTTCAATTTCATCGCTTTTCCAGAAAATAAACAGATCAGGCAAGCCGTTTTCTTCAACGTCGACTGCGACGGCAGAAAAGGCTTTGTTTTCTAATTCATCACTGTGATGTGACTTAATATCCTTGAAGCACTCAAGATAGTGTTGTTTCCAGTACTGCGCTTCTGAATCGTCAGTGCTTTGTGTAGTCTCACTTGGCTGTGTTTGTTCAGATGTTGTTGTCTCTGTCGGCTGGGCAGTTGTCGTCGTAGTCGTTTCGGTCCTTGCGTCCAAACCGCTAATTGTTTGTGCGGGTACCGCTTTTGATTCGGAAACTGTCGTGCTTGAGCTGTCCCCGCAACCCGTAAAGCAGGCTGCTGCCATTGTGAGTGAAAGTACGATAGCCAAAATTCTTTTTTTCATGATTATCTCTCCTTGTTTTAATAATATTATGCCTTTATTTTACTGCGATTGGTTTGAGCGTTTTCGGGTCAAGCGTTATCTCTCCCGAATATAGCTCCTTTTTTTCAATTTCGTCAGCTATCTTCAGTTCAAATATCTCGTTGCCATTTGCATCTTTTTTATCTGTCGGTGTCAGGTCGAACACAACACTTTCTTTGCCTGTGCATACCGTTCCGTCATTGAGCTTGAAGCCTACATACCATTCCTTATCGGCATTATAGAGATTATCGTAGCTCGTTACGGTGATGTTGTTTTCGTCGGGCACTACTGCTGCCCAGCTTCCTCTGCTCTGTGAGGTGTGTTCTTCGGTAAAGCTTGAAAATACAAGCATTTTGCCGCCGTCAAGCTTGAAGGCCTTTGTTCCTTTATCGCCTGCGCCCCTTAAACCTGCCGAAACGTAATACTGATAAGCATAATACTCACCGAGCATAGTGCTTGTTTCCGTACCGTTTTCGACATTGGAAATAAACTCGGGGTCATCGACCGTATGCCAGTTCTTGCCGTCCTCGGTCACTGCAAGAAGATACCTATAAGGAGTAGATGTGTATGTTGACCCGTCCCACAAAAGCATATATGCTCTGCCGTCATCGCAGATATTGACAAATTGCTCGTGGTTCTTTATGTACAGCTCATCTGTCTGATATTTTCCGCTGACTTCGTATTTCCATTCTCCGTCTGCCTTTTTATAGGTGCGGGCTTTGTCATACTCAATAGTACCCCTGGACTTTATGATGCTTTCAAGATCACTTGGGTTTTCTTCGGGTGATTGCGTCGTAGTTTCAGGCTCAGGCTGTGTTTCCGAAGCGGTCTTAGTCTCGGGAAGTGTAGTTGTTTGCATTGTCGTCGTCTGCGTCGTCGATTTCTTGGATTTATCCTTTTCTTTTTCCTTGAACGGCGTGCTTGAGCTATCCCCGCAGCTCGTAAAGCAGGCTGCTGCCATTGTGAGTAAAAGTATGATAGCTAAAATTCTTTTTTTCATAACAAATTCCTCCATCTAATTGTTAATGATTGTAGCATATATATGTATATATATATAAGGCAAAGCGTGAATGAAATGTAAATACGCTCGATTTTATGCCTAATACTACTGTATCGAGTCTCGTGAAACGTAGCCGACAAATTTACCTGCTGCGCTGAAAACGGGTATTTTCGGTACATCTACCGGCATAAACAGATCAAGTATTTTCAGGAATATCGACAGAAGAATAACAGCGCCTACGATCATCAGTACAAGGTAAACCACATTCATCAACAGCACTAACATTGTTGATGCAGCAAGAAACAGGACACTTTTATGATGTTCTTCCTCGATTTTGTAAAGTATGATCGCCGCAATTTCAGCACAAGCAATCACAATTCCTGGTATCATAACGTTCAGTGCAGGGAAAACCGCCTGTGTCTTGTACTTGACTATTGTAACGATGACCGCACAGACTATCTGCACTGTTCTGACTGCGAGCATACCTATCTTAAGTCCTTTTCCGTCAGCGTTGATAAAGAACGATATCGTATTGAAAATGAATGCTGCGCCAAGCACGCCAAATGCGATGGTGTAAAGCGTTGTTTCACGAAAATCCGCATCGAGCGGATACATTAACAGGTCGCTCAAAAAGTTGTCTGTGCCCCGCTCTTTCAGCTCCTGCGCCTTTATGACCATAAGCTGAACAAGATTGCCGACTGAAATGAGCCCTGCGATGACCGCACCAACGATTGAAATGATACTTATTGATCTGTGTTTCATAATTCTTCCTCCATTATTGTTTATTCTGAGATTTTTCTGTTCTCTGACTATTAGAGGGTGCAGGTCTGAAAAAGGTTAAAAGAAATCTGAAAACTTTTTTAGTCCCTGCTATGCTCTCTCTGTATATTAGAGGGAGAGTATCTTGAAAAGGTTAAAGTGTTTTTCAGATTTTTTTCAATAGTTTATGTCAAAAACCCGCAAACAAGCAAATAGATTGTCGCAATTGCGAGGAAATTACATATGCTGACTGTTTGCTTGTTTACAGAATAATTGTGCAGTACAATGGATTTTAATTGTGTCACAAAACTATACACTTTTAATTTCACGACCTATAGTATATACACGACCTTATGATCGCGAAAGTGTCATTCATAGGCTCAGCAACAGTTCTGTGCGAACTGCTCTATCGCAAGTAAGGCGGACAATACTATCCGAGCCGAGTTACCCGTGACCTTGTTTGGCACACCGAGGAACTGAAAACGCTCGGAGTCAACTTTACCTCGACTCTCAACCACGGAACCGCATCATCAAACTTTAATATGACATCTCGGGTGACGTTAAGTCAAAAGCTCTGCTATATAGCAAGGTTGAGAACATTAGTGGCACCCAAAATCCCGCAAAGGCTTTACCTACGGTGATTGAGCAAAACACCGGGAAGCAAACGGGTGACGGCAACTGCCCGAATGGGTGACGGTAGGGTGCCGGTAACTCCCGCGCTGTGAGCCGAAATTTGCCAGCCCTCTACCTCGGAAGACAAACTACCCGACCTCGCTGCACAAACTGCCGCACAGGGCACCGTGGCGCAATTGTGAGCGTAAGTGCTGGGGTGTATCTCCAATTTCGCCGAACACGCCGAACAAAGTGGTTAAAGGGTAGTATAGCAATATATGCAAAAATCTCCGAGGAAAAAACTCCTCGGAGATACCATACATATTTTGTTCGTTAAAGGACACGGGCAAACTGACAATGGCTTTTACAAACGTAAACGAGGAAGTAATGCTCTCTGCGGACGATCTGGAAGCGGTATGCGGAGGAGTAAGTGTTAATCTCGAAGTAAAAAGGAAAATCGATTTCACTATAAGATACGCACTCAAGAGCGGAGCTGATCCTAAGAATATTAAGAGTATACTGAGTGAAAAGATCCTTGACCGTTACGGGGAGACATTTCTTTCCGATCATTCCAGTACTATGAATATCCTTCTGGCAGAAGGTATCAGGGATTATGAGGAAAGCCTAATGGCAGGCGGGATATTCCAGATATACAGAGAATCGATCTGATCCGGGGCAGCAGACAGAGCTATAAGGAAGAGCTGAAATACAAGCGCTGAAAAGACAGCAGCAGATACAGCCGGGCACCGTATATCTCCGCAGCGGGATATACGGTGCCCGCTTTTTTAACTGTGCAAGCAGGTAAGCGGGCTACGGAGCTGTTGGGAGATCATACCTGTATGTTACGATCTCCTGACGAATATAACAAATTGTGATATTTGTCCGGATAGATATTACAAGTCCGGAGCTTCCTGAAAAGAGGGGCTCCGGATTTTTGCTTTTCAGGGGCATGGAAGCACGAAAAAATATCCGGCAGCACGGCTTGTAAATGCTTGAAATATGCGGATAGATTTGGTATTAAAACCCCCGGCTTTTATATCATAAGCAAACGTTAAGCATCATCTCGCAAACGAAGTAAAATCGCTAGTTTAAGTGAAGATAACCCAAATCACATTCGTACATCTTCGGGCAGCTTCATATAACTTTGTTGACCAAAAGTTGTCAGGGACTGGCTAAGACAGCGGAATATATCGTGAAAAATATCAGAAAAGCTGACCGAGTATTGCCTTCAAAGCATTATCCGGTCAGCTTTAATTCTTTGGTTATGAATATCATTATCAGTCTGCCGCAGGTCATATCCCGATGACAAACACCGACTGCGGGCAGCTATTCCTCATTTCTTCTCCCCGTCCCACCAAAGGCGGTAATCGCAGCACTCATCACCCTCTGCCACCGACTTGGTGCGGCGGTACTGAATGTGCCTAAAGCCCGTCATATATACCTTATCCATAGCACATATCGTCTGACATACCTCAGGCAACCCGATCATCTTCGCAAGCTCATGGATAGGGCAGCTAAGGACATCGACCTGCGAGGTAGTCTTTGTCACCGCAAGCCCCTGTCTTGTGTAGCCAAGCTTTTCGCTGCTCATATAATCGCTTATACTGCCTATGTTTTTCCATATCAGGTAAGGAGCACCCGGAAGCATAGTGACGGCGTGTATCAGCTTTCTCATTCGTTCACCGGTCTTGGTGCCGTAATCCTTTAGCATATCCATAGCCGGAAAGTCCGGCTGCCGCTTACGCAGTGCAAGATATACCGCAGCCGCCGGGAAAAGCATATCTGCATTGCCGTATTTGTCCGGAGCGGAGTATTTTTCGTAAAGGTGCCTATTCACACGCTCGGCAAGTGCCCAGAGCTTATGCGCCTCATCAGAGCCGAACCGTGCTTCAAGGTCTTTGTAAAGACCTTTGTAAATAAATGATCTGCTGATAGTTTTCATAATTTCCCTCCTGCGGACTATTCAACCGACTTTTCATTGACCGACACTATCCACTTGCAGATAGTGTCAAGTGCCAGCTTTCCGTTGCCGACGTTACAGTGGTTCTGCGCGTCCTCTTTTGCGGTGAACAGACGGAAGGTCAGGCTCTTGGTATTTGTGAGCATATCTATCTCCCTGTCAACAAGGTGATAGTCGATAAAATGGTCCTCGCTTGCACCGAGGATAAGCATATCCTGCTTTATCCGTTTGGCAACAGGTGCAAGGTCATAGAGCTTCAGCTTTCTTGCATAGTCGTATGCGTCTTTAGCTTCGTATGCAAAGCAGCCGTGCTTTAAGCCCCAGTCGATGACGGGTTCTTTCTCCGCCTTTTTGCCGAAGATATAGTTAATAGCCCTTCTTGCGCCGAGCACCATAAGGATATGAAAAGCCTTTTGAATGACCGGCTTCTGCATACCCACGATAACGTCCTGAAAGCAAGGAAACACCGACCAAGCGACCACCTTTGTTATACGCTTGTCAAATGCAGCCGCCCTCGGAGCCAAGTATCCGCCGAGAGAGATACCTACTATACACACATCATCAAGCCCGAAATGGTCAAGCACTGCTTTGACAGGCTGCTCCCACTTGTGGGTAAAGTGCATACACTGCACACGCATAACACCGCCCTGACCGGGACCCTCGAACATATACACCTCAAAGCCCTGCTCCTGCAGGTAGAGCAGCGAAAACAGGAACTCCTCAAAATAGCTGTCGTTGCCGCCGTGGAGCAGTATCGTACCCTTGCTCTTGCCAAAGGGCTTGACGTGCATGACGGGCAGCTTCACGTTTTTAAACGGCACCTCCGTCAGATCTATTCTTGCATTTTCGCCCTCAAAATAATCTGCGTAGTATTCGTAGAAAAGCTTTGTGGCAAGCTCGTAATATTTCCGCTTGTCGGGGTCGCCGTCATACATAAAGAACTCGCTCATTCGATAGTAGCTCATATACATAGCCATTTTCGTATTGCTCTGCCGCATACCCGTCATGTGAACAAGCACAAAGCTGTCGCCGTGGACACGTTCAAGCTCTGCTCTGTCCTTGTTCACCATAGCGGCATACATCTCATTGTAGAGCTGTATAATCTGTTCTCTGTCGGTCATATGCTTTTCTTTGCCCAATCAGCGATCTTGCTCTCGCTCTCAGCGGCCTCTGCGCCGTGAACAGAAAGCCCTGCCTTGACTGTCGCACCCTTGCAGAGAGCTTTCAGGTCACGTTCGCTTGAACCCAGACCGCTGCCCTCGTTGGTGCAGAACGGGATTATCGTCTTGCCTGACAGATCATACTTTTCAAGAAGCGTGAACATACACATCGGCATAGTGCCCCACCAGTTTGGGTAGCCGACAAAGATCGTATCATAGTCCTCGAAATTGTCGGGATAAGCCTTGATCTCCGGATGAGCCTTCGCACGAAGCTCAGCCTTTGTTTCTTCAATGCAGGTCATGTAGCTCTCGGAATAGGGCTTTACGGTGTCCACCTCAAAGAAATCACCGCCAACAGCATCATGAATGAACTCAGCAACTCGCTCGGTGTTGCCCTTTGCAATTGTTTTCAAGCCCCCGTTTCAGTAGTTTTCACCCTTGCGGGAATAGTAAACGATAAGAATATTAGCCATAGTGATTATCTCCGTGTTTTATTTGGTAAGTATATTGTATCACAGGTTTTCAGATAAATCAATCTGGATTTTGGGAATTTATGATAAGTTTTGCTTATGTATACACTCAGGCGTGTTCCGTTGATATCAGAGCCGATCACATACAGTTTTTTATTATCCACTCCAAAAATATAAGGGGCAGATCGAGATCTGCCCCTTTGTTACGCTCACATGTAAGCCTCCGCAGTTTCCTGCGAATCGCTGTATTTAAATCTTATGTCGCAGGCTCATAGCTTACTTATTTTCGCTCACTGCGCCTTTTTCTTTGAACTGCGATGATGCCGATGATAGCAGCTATCATCACGATCGAGAGCATTCCGCCTTCGGTACCCGTTATCGGGTTGACGGCAGTATCGCCTGCGTATTCAGGTGCTGACTTCGTATCGGAAGCTGACACCGTATCGTCGGCAGGTCTTTCAGGCTCTGACTCGCTGTTCTGATTCTCAATCTCAGGAACTACGGTATCATCTGTCTTTGCCCACTTCGCATAAACGGGAGTGTCCGCCGTGATCGGTTCATCGAAGTCAAATGCTGCGGTAAAGTCTTTATCCTTGTACCAGCCCTCAAATGTGAAGCCGTCTTTTGTCGGGTTTTCGGGCTTTGTAGCCTTTTTGCCTTCTTCAACTGTCTGTTCAGCCACAGCAGAACCGCCGTCAGTGTCAAATGTAACTGTGTAAACATTGCCGTCAACGACTGTCAGGTGAAGCGGAAGCCCGTCAGACCATACACCGTCTAAGTTCGAGCGTATGCGGAAGAAGTATGTTCCCGCTTCGAGATATATCGGGCCTGTGTAAAGAATATGCTCAGGATCGTCCTTCGGGCATATGCCGTTGGTGGTGTAGTAGATAACTGCACCCGGGGTTGAAGTGGTAAGTGTCAGATAGCCCTTTGAAACTGTGTCATTATCTTTGACTGTCTTGCCGTTCATAGTGGCTTCTACCTTTGCAGGGACTGTGGTGTCAGCCGTAACGGTATAGGTTACTGTCAGGGTATCACTTGGTTTCATGCCCGTTCTGAATGCCTTTGCCTTGATAGTCATATCCTCGTTAATGAAGATAGCCGAGCTGTAAACGGTGCTGTTTTCATCAGGCTCACTGCCGTCTGTTGTGTATCTTATAACAGCACCCTTTGTCTGTGTGGAAAGTATCACGCCTGTGTTCTTCTCAACTTCGCCTTCTTCTACATCTGCTGTGGGCTTCTTCACCTGCTCGGGCTTTGTAACCGTAAGCTCACCGCTGTCATATCGCTCGTCCATCTGAACCCCTGCGTAGCTTTCTACAAGGTTTTCAACTGCAAGCTGTATCTTGTCGCCCTCTGCTGAATTCTTATAGGTCAGAAGCAGATTGCTTGTGTAGCTTGGTGCTTTTTCATCTGCACTGCTCTTTTCGCTGTCTATTTTTGTAATGATAAAGTCCACAGGCCTGCCGTTTACAAGAAGCGTAAAGTTTGCGTTTTTAAGCGTGCTTTCATTCATGTATTTGTCAAATATCACCTCAACGCCCAAAGTGGTTGCCTTAACGTTCTTTATCTTCGGTGCTTCATAGCTTACAAGAGGGATATTCACATCAAGCTGAACGGGCAGAACGGGCATATAGTAAAAGCCGTCTGTGCTGTTCTTGACAGCGTCAAGTCCGAAATCCTTGCTACTGCCTGTGTCTGCGTCTTCATAGCCCTCGGCTGTTACCTTTACTCTCCACCAACCTTCGGGTACGAACCACTGATAGCGTCCGTCCTCGCCTGTGATCTGTGGATTAGGCTCTATGCCGAATTCATTTGAGTCTGCAACGATAACTGTTCCTCCCGAAAGCCCTGTTGCCACGTCGTATTCGTTTCTTGTAACATCAACGCTTCCGTACAGGGTGTACAAAGTAACTTCAGCGCCCTCAACACGGTTGCTCGGAACTGCCTCGTAAACATAACCTGAGGGATCATATCTTCCCTTTGGTCCGGAGGGAGCACTTACCTTGCTGTAGTTTACTGGTGTCATCATCTTATTGTGATAGCGGTCGAGCAGCCTGCTCTCACGCTCACGGTCATCATAGCTGTCCCATGCATTGGGATCGTATATTTTCTTTGGCCAGTTCTTCCAGTTGATTCCTTCGGAGCATAGCCCGCCGTTGTTGATATTGCGCTCGTATTTCTCGGCATATCTTGCCGCAAGATAGAGCCGCCTTCCCAGGTTCTTTGACTTGCGTCCCCATGCGTATTCACGAACGTCCTGCTTGAACTTATCCTCGGTGTATTTTCCCGGATCAAGGTTTTCAACTACCTTGTCCCATGCAGCCTTGATACCCTTCTCTGAAAAATCCTTTCCAAATTCGGTAGCTGTGTCAAGTGCGTTTTTGACCTCCTGCGTCATGCGCTCACCGAACATCTGGCGTATTTCCGGCACGATATCAAACGGACCCGGATCGCCGTTTGAAGAATACATCTTATAAAGCATCTGCAAGCAGTAGTTGTCTTTAAGGAACCTGTGGAGCTGCTCGATCTCCTCACTGGTAACGTCGATCTCCTGCATCCACTCAGCCATGTCGTCGCCTGTTTCTTTGGCTTCCTTTAGCTTATCAGCGGCATCTTTTATAGCATCCCAATCCCATTTTTTCTCGGGTGTCTTGAACTTTAAGCCCTTAGCGCCCGCTTTAAGGCTTCCTGAAGCGTATGCCATTATACTTGCGATAACGCTCACATTATCAGATTTTACGGTTGCCTTGTCTGTAATGGTTTCACCGTTCTTTTCAGCTGTTGCTGCCTGAGTTACAGCATTTGCATACTGGCTGTAGAAGGCCGTCCAGATATCATATATCTGCTGTGCATAGCCTGCTGATACTGCTAAGTTTTTCTGTTCGTCGGTTATGGTAACATTGTTTGCTATTCTTTCGTCAAGTTCCTTGTCGGAGGAAGGATTGTGAAGAACATTTCCGCCGATATCAATAACAGTTATGTACTTCTTATTTTGTGAAAGATCCCATGTGAGCTTAACAGTGCGTGTCGCAGTCATTATTGTCTGCTTGAATACTGTACCGAAGCTTTCATCATACCTCTTGATGGTCATTACTCCGAACAGATCTTCATCACCCTCAAAGCCGTCCTGATAGGCTGCATTGAACCAGCCCTCCTGATAAAGAACAACATTTGGTGCAAGATCGCCTGTTTGATCACCGTAGTTGAATGCAGGCGTTTCAAACAGCATAAGGTCATCTGCCTCGTCCTGATCCCAGTTTAATGTATTCTGTGTTATTGAAACAGGTATCTTTGCAGTTTTTCCTTTAAGGTCAAAGAACAGGTCCTCATCCACAACTGTCAGGTCAGATATAAGGTCTGTGCTTTCAAGCCTGTCATAGACTCTTTTCAGCTGTGCTTCGGTATAGCTTGATTCCTCTGCCTTTGAAATGTGGTCTGGTCTTGTCTTTACAGAATATGACACATAAGCCCCGTCCGGTGCAGAGCCCGGAATATAAGTCAGAGGTGTGAGCCATGTGCCGTCCTCTTGTTTGACGGCATCAATTATCATCAAATATCCGTTTCTCGGTATGTTGACAGCTGCCGCAGCTATCTGTCCGGGGTTGTCAAATGTCATTTTCCACTGAACGCCCGCCTTTTCATTGCTGCCTGCGCTTCTGTACCAGCTCAGGTCACGGCTTACGGGATCACCGTCGTCCCAGATGACCATGCTATTCATCCATCCCTTTTCGGCATCGCCCTTGTGGTTCTCCCAGAAAAGCTCGTACTTGTTCAGCACACCGTCACCGGGTGTGTAGAGCACCGGTACGGTATCAGATGTTCTTGCAAAACTGCCGTCGTCATACATGCCTGCTGCGGTGAATTCCATAGAGTCATATTCCCCGAACACTGATGTGTCTACGCTCACCTTTGCCTTGTACTGACCTCTGTAGTCTGTTGTGGTTTTGCCGACAGGTGCGCCGTTGCAGTAGATAACAACATTGTAATCCTGCTGCTTATCCTGTGCATATCCCTGGAATCCCTTGGTTGACGGCATAGCCTGCCCGTAAACGGTGAATGTGCCGTCTGTTGTGTCAAGGGGCGCTTCAAGGCTTATAACTGCAAGGTCCTGCTCAAATGAGCCTATCAGGTCGGTGTGCAGCTGCCTGTTTTCATCATACTGCAAGAAAGCATAGCAGCTCATGCTCTCAAATTCGGTCTGGCTGATAACAGTCGAAACAGTCATAGGGAAGCCGCCTAAAGCCTCAAGCTGTTCCTTGCTGAATGTAAGAGTTATGCTGCCGTCCTGCTGTATGATGCCGTTGGTGCCGCCCCAGCGGTCTATCTGAATGGGTGTTCCGTTGACCGAAAGAGCATAGGTGTTTACATATCCCATACCCTGAGCAGTCTGCGGCTGGTTGGTCATAAGTTTAAGTGTTACGCCGTCGTCAGGCTTGAAGCCCTCAGTCGGGATAACGTCAGCATCTACGGTGATAAAACCGCCCCATGTCTTTGACATAGTTACCTTTGAGATATCCCGATCTACCTTGCCCTGCCCTTTGAACGCTGAGGCCTCGGTACTCAGGGTAATGGTGCCGCTCTTATAGTTGTTTTCGTCGGTGACATCTATGGTGGTATAGCCGCTGTGTTTTAGCGCCATGCCCTCTGCTGCGGTGTCGTAATCTCCGGGCAGCAGTGTGCTGAAATACTCTCTGTTCACAGCCACGAATGTGTATTTATCCGGCAGCAGTCCGCCTGCCCAGCTGCTCTGGTCGCCTGCTCTGCTGTTGAAATAGTCATTCCTGTTAATTATAAGCTCGCCCTTGCCGTTGTAGACAAGCAGCTGCAAAGCCCCGTTCATAGGTCTGCGAAGGTTAAGATATACCGTCCTGCGGTGAACAAAGTCAAGCCCGCCCTTGGCATAAAGCTTGCCCTCGCTGTCCTTCCGGACTGTGACTGTGGCGGTGCCGTCGTATTCGGGGCCGCAGGCTTCCGGCCAGCCCTCGGCGTAAACGGTCAGCCTGTCGCCTTCCTTTATCTGATCGGTGTCTAAGACCGTGACAGCGCTTTCTGTGATCTTAGCCGCCAGTTCAGTGCCGTCTGCCTTGGTGACCTTTACCTTACGGAAATCAATTATTCGTCCCCGTCTGTTATTCCCGTCAGGCTCTGCAACGGTCACATCGAGATAGATACGCCCTTCACGAAGCGGAACATTAAAGTCCTTGGAAAGGCTTCCTGCTGCTATGTCCTCGGCGGTCACGGTATAGCTGACACTCTGGTGATAGTCGCCGTAAACGCTCACAGTGATAACAGTGCCCTCGGTTATACCGTCAACAGAATACTGCGCCCCTGACCGGAATGTCTTTGACTCAATTACCATAGCACTGTTTTCACCCGGTCTGGATATATCTATCCGGTAATACCAGAAATCATCACCATAGCTTCCGCCCGACAGATCCTCTGCCTTGACAAAGCCTGTCATAGTCATGCTGGGCCTTTTTACAAAGGGTACGCTTATTTCTCTTTCACTGTCAAGTGTTACCTTGATAAGCTCGCTTTCGACATACTGTACGGCATAGCTGTCCTTGGGTACTGCACGGAGATATACCGCTTCATCGTCAAGTACTGTATAGTTGTCAGCCTCGCTGAGAAGCTGCTTGCCGTCAGCGTCGGAATACCATTCATAGCTCTTGCCCCACCAGGAAACGCCATTTCCGTCAGCTGTCGCTTTTGCATATACCCTCTTTGCCCTGTGATCGGTGAGCTTCAGGATAACAGGGTTATCAATGCCGCTCTGGAGCGTTATTTCCTCTGAGCCAAACGTCATATTGCCGTAATCAGACACATATGCCACAGCCTCAAGGGTATACCTGCCAGAGGCGATGTTACTAAGTGTGACAGGTGCTGAAGTATCGTCTATGTAGGACTGATATACAATGTATCCGTCTGTGTTCTTAACATACAGATAAGGTCTTGCACCAGAGGTGATCTCCCCTTCAAAGGAAATGGTCATAGTCGGGGCAACGTCAAGGTTTATATCCTCGCTGTAAATCTTTTCATTGTTCAGTAACAGGTCAAAGCTGTCAACACTCTTGGCATCAGCGGGAATCGTGCTTCTGTAATAGGCATAGTTGCTGTAGGTGTAGACAGTCATTTTAAAATCTACAGTTTTTGAAGCGCCTTTTTTGTCTGTATAGCGCATAACGCCCGAAGCTGTTTCGTCAGCTTCAAAGCTGCGATTAGTATACAGGAACACGCTGTATTCGCCCTGATCACGCAAAAGGATATCTCCCACATACGAAAGCACTATCTGTGGGGCATTGTTCCCGTCAAGCGCGATTGGCTTGTTTGCAATGTTGATAATAAATGTCTTGCTTGCGCTTTCACCGTCTGCCTCCGAAGCGGTAACAGTTGCGCTGTACCTGCCCACGGTTGACGGTGTACCCGATATAACGCCTGTTTCGGCATTTATAGAAAGACCGTAAGGCAGACCTGTGGCATCCCATGTGAGAGCCTTTCCTGCAACATAAGGCGTTGCCTCTGCTTTAGCGGAGTATTTCTCGTCCACTGTGCCGTCAGCAAGCTGCTGCGTGGTGATAACCGGCGGGTCTGTAGCTATCGTGACAGTAAACTGCTTGTCAGCCACCCCGCCGTCAGCTTCGGCAGCACGTACAGTAAAGCTGTAGCTGCCCTTAGCTGAGGGTGTGCCCGAAATACTGCCATTACTGCTGAGTGTAAGGCCTGCGGGCAGCTCGCCCTTTGCAATGCTCCAGGTAACAGCTTTGCCCGAGACTGCAGGTGTTGCCGTTAAAGAAGCAGAATAATCCACAGCAACCTTGCCGGAAGGCAGTGAGCTTGTAGTTATCTTGGGCGGGTCAAGATCCTTGACACTTATAGTGAAGAACTTGCTTGCAGAATTGCCGCCCTTTTCGGTAGCAGTTGCCTTGAATGAATAATTGCCAACTGTCGTTGCTTTGCCCGTAATAGCACCTGTTGTGCTGTTAATGCTAAGTCCGTCGGGAAGTCCGGGAGCGTCCCAGGTTATAGCTCCGCCATAGACAGCATCCGCTTCAAGCTTGGCCGAATATGCCGCACCCTTCTTGGCTTCGGGGAGAGCATCCGTAGTTATTGTGGGAGGCTGCTTAAGATCACCTGCATCGACAACATGAACAATGCCGTCAGTGCTGTAATATTCGTCTGTATAGGCTTCTGTATAGAAAGTCTCCCTGCTCGTGACCACTTTCAGCCTGTAATCTCCTACTGCGACACTGGGTATTGCGATATTCTGGATCCAGATATCCAAGCCGTACTCGGTCTTGCCGGTGTCAGGGTTGTCATAGGAAAACACTTCAGGCTTGCCGTCACCGCCGTAGGCCAGCAGGTCGTACTTCTGGGCCTTAGTATCGGCATCGACCAGATAGATGCCCTTGATAGTATCATTTCCCGAAATGGAAACGAATGCGGATACAGACAGATCCACTCCGCCTGATGGATCTCTGGTCAGATATCCGTCATTAGTTCCGTAGCCGTAGTCCTCCATACGGTTGTTGTCATACCAGTTGGCTTCGAGCCATTCCTGACTGCCTGCTGAAACTGTCAATAAAGATATGGGCATCAAGCTCATGAGCATAAGCATTGCCAGCATCAGCGACAGAGACCTTTTCCCGAAACTCAGTTTCATACTACATCCCTCCATTTATGTTGAAATAGCAAATATATACAATAAGCCAATTTAATCATAGCATGCTATAGACTATTTGTAAAGGTAGGGAAACCCCTACCATCCCCGCAGATCGCGAAAATATGAGGGTTATTGATAAATGCTGATCTGTGCCGCCCGACAGCTTCGATCGACAAAAAAAAGATCAAGGTCAGCGTGAGCAGAACCTTGATCATTTTCCTGTCATGGTCTTGTGAAACAGATCTGTCAGTCCCGAACGGGTAGAGGTGTCTGTTTTGCGGTAGAGTGAGGTAACATACTTTTGCAGCCCCTTTACCGTTATCGACAGTCTTTCGCTTATGACTGCCTGTTTGTCTTCAGTGGTGACAAGCTCATAAAACACCTGAGTTTCTCTTGAGGTAAGGGCATACTGTTCACGCAGCCGTTCCAGTGCTGCATCAGCGGAAAGCGCTGCAGGAGCAGCATCAGCCTTCGAGTCCGCAGAAAGGTCAAATCCGCCGCTTACCGCCAAAAGCACGATCGTCAGAACAAGCCCTCCCAGATTAAGCCCGAGAACCATTGGTGCCGAAAAACTTGAAAGCTTTATGCCTGCGCTGACAAGCACCATAACGCTATCCATTATACGCCCCATAGCTGCCCACAGGGAAGGGAACTTAGTACCTGGCGCAATTCTCCAGAAGGTAATATAATAGTAGGAAACTGCTGCCGCCAGAGAGAAGTAGAAAAGGCACATATTCAGCCAATAAGTCCCCGAACTTCCGATAAGCACGCAGTTCAGCATTCCTGCAAGAGCTATGCACAAGGCTGTCAAAGGCACAAGCTTGCCGTTTCTCTTATCCCCAATATAGGCAAAAAGTATGTAGCAGGGGATCATAATAAGCCTTGGCCAGGAGTAGACGTTGTAATCCGTATAGCCGCTCTTTATCTGCAAATGGTGGATATACAGGTTATAGAAGCTTGCCAGCAGCAGAAGTGAGGCTGCGATAAGGCAGACGAAGACTACACTTTTGGTAGCAGTCCTGTTGACCGCTTGACCCGGCTGCGTATCCGGAAGTTTCAGGATGCGGAGCATATAGAGCGTTAGCAGCAGTGCCGCAGGCAGCATCACGATAAGAGCTCTGCTCTCTCCACGCCAAATGCCGAACAGATACTGGAGCAGTATCGCAGCAGCCATTCCACCGCCCATAGAAAGCGCAAGCGGCTCGCCTGCAGTGCCGCCTTGAGACATTCTCTGCTGAACGGCTCCGCCGAGACAGCCAAGCCCGAAACAGCTTACAAAAGTCACTATAAGATAGAAGGCCGAACCCTTATTCGCCAAGGGCATTACTACTGAGCCGATCAGAAGAAAAACTGCGATAAGCTTTTGAAGCATGCTTCTTACAGGACTGCGCTTAAAGAAAGACTCCGCCACAAAAAAGGAGATATAACCGCCGATAACGAACAGCTGTATCATAAAGTAGACCTTCTCCCTGTGCACTGTAGAGAGATAGCCTTCTCCTGCACGGTTACCGAGCCCGAGAATGGTCAGCTGAAAAAGCATATAAGAAAAAAACAGCCAAAGAGGCTTTGGTATTCTGTTGTATATTACCTTCATAGCAAAGCCTCCCTTGAGTTATCGACCGATCACCTGAACTGACAAATCCAAATATTATGTATTAGTATAGCATGGACTGAAGGATTTTTCAAGTGCCGATCTTACATGCTTAGAATGCAGTGTAGTACTTTACGATCCCGCAGAATGGTTTTCGCTCTATAAATTTCAAAGAGCTATGTTCAAAAATATATCTCCTTCATATTCTGCGGCATAGAAGCAGACATCATCTGCACGACGACGACAGACTCTGCCTGTGGCTGATTGTTCGGCTATACATTCTTCATTACATCACCTTATGTAAATAATATAACTACTCCAAGTTTTTTCGCCATTATATCACGCAAACCTACCGCTGTCAATTAAATGAGCTTTATTTCAGCGAATAGCATATATTAAAACCCCCGGCTTTTATATTTTAAGGCAATACCGCACAATGCACACTAAAAACGAGATATATCCCACCTGTTTCAGTTCCGCAGGGCGCACTTTATCAAGCCGGCAAGTTTTTCTTGTCAGCCAGATAAAGATTCGCCAGTGCGAATATCATATTAAATTTGGCCTGCTGTTTTCGCAAGCCTTTGTACTGCGTTCGTCGGAATCGAAATAGTCGCTTTACAACTCCGAAAACGTGCTCGACATTCAGATATCCCGAATCACCATAAATTTCATCTTCATCACCATGAATAAGGTCGTTGGCGGCTTCCGTATCATGCACATTTGCCGCTGTCGCCTTGACATGATGGACCAGACCGATATCTTTGTCAACACCGATATGCGCCTTGTAGCCAAAGTACCATTGGTTCCCTTTCTTGACAGAATGCGCTTCGGGGTCACGCTTTCTGTCAGCATTTTTCGTAGAGGAGGGCGCTGCAATGAGGGTCGAATCGACTATAGTGCCCTTTTTGAGTATGAGGTTATGTTTGCTTAAAATCGACAGCACCTGAGCAAATATCTGCTCATCGATGCCGTGCTTGATCAGCAGATTTCTGAATCTGCCGATAGTATCCCCATTGAAGTTTACTTTTCATAGTTCTATTATATCATATTTTTGACTGTGGCGCAAGTTGTGCGGTGTTGCCTTAAGCAAACGTTCAGCATCATTTCGCAAACGAACTAAAATCGCTGGTTTAAGTGAAGATAACCTAAATCACATTCGTACATCTTCAGGCAGTTTCATATAACTTTGTTGACCAAAAGTTGTCCGAGATAGGCTAAGACAGCGGAATATATCGTAAACATCATTACAGCTCATCAATTTAATCAAAACCACCACTAAAGTGGTGGTTTGCACTACCCCTAAAAGGGGTTATTACTGGCTTAACCCCTCAAGGGGCGTTGAAAGTTCAGCACCGCATTGCTATCTCAGGCAGCCGCTAAAGCGGCTGCCTTTTTTTGCCTACTTGGTCTTACTACCCGTAAACGGGTCCATAAACTCTTTCAGGCTCATTTGATCCTGCATATAATCTTCTTCTGTCTGATTCTTTATGTAGTCGCGTATGACTTTTTCGTTACGTCCTACTGTGTCCACATAATACCCTCTGCACCAAAAATGTCTGCTGCCATACTTGTATTTCAGATTTGCGTGTCTGTCAAATATCATCAGGGTACTCTTCCCCTTGATATATCCCATAAACTGTGCTATACTTATATACGGTGGAATACTCACCAGCATATGTATGTGATCGGGCATTGCTGTTGCTTCCAATATCTCAGCGCCCTTTTGTTCACACAGTTTACGTAGTATTTGCCCTATATCCGCTCTTAACTGTCCGTATATCACTTTTCGACGGTACTTTGGTGCAAATACTATGTGATACTGACATCTGTACGTTGAATGTGCCGTATGCTTTATTTCGTTTTTCACGCTAATGACCTCCTTGTATTTTACTTTAGTAATGCGGTCGCCAAACCTTTACTATTGTATCATACTTGGAGGTTGTTTTAAAGCGCTCGCTGAAGCTTTTTTATGTCCCCCGGTATAACCGGGGGTTTATTTGTGCTAAAGCGACCAATAAAATCGCCCATATACTGCTGTTTCGCAGTCTATGGGCGATATCGTTTATTGTCTGTCTTTTCTCCTCAAAAGCATTTCAGGATCTTTCACATAGCTTTTTACTACAACTCCGCAGCGTCTGCATATCAGGTGATAGAGTGGTGTTCCACCGAGTTTATTGTCTAACGCAGTAACGTTTGCGTAAGTTTCTCCTTGTATAGCCTCTATCATTTCCTCATTGCCGCAGTATGGGCATCTGTTCCCTTCGTTTGTGATTATTTTTGATTTCTCCTTTGCTTCCACGTTTCCGGCCAGTATTTGTAATCGTCATAGTCGCTGAAATCGTATATCGAAAACCATTCCGAATCCTCTGCTCTCCGTTAAGAAGCTCACGCATATCCACATCATAGAATTCCGCAAGCTCTATAAGTATGCTTATGTCGGGCATATTGTTTCCGTTCTCCCAGCGGCTCACAGTCCTGTTAGATTCCCCGAACTTCTCTGCAAGCTGCTCCTGTGTCAGAGCCTTTTCTTTTCTGAGTTCTTTAAGAAAGCTCCCAATCTTGACTTGATCCATTTTGCTGCCTTCCTTCATCACAACCATACCAAAAAGCCCTTCAAAAGTCCACGACACAAAGTGAGAAATGCCGTTTTTGCTATAGGACAGGGTGTGTCTTGTGATTATTGCATAAATATATTACTTGGTATCATCTACTTCCTCGGCATCAAGCCTTGCCTGATACCTTCTGCAGCTTCTGACCCTATGCTCGCAAACCGTTATGTTTATTGCAGAAAATATGATCACCGTAATAACTGCATCATAGAGTATCGATTCCGTCACCTTTTTGTCCGTATATACATCAAGAGCAATAAGCACCGCACCGTAGACAAGTGACTCGATAATGCACAAGCCTGCCCTCCTTGCAAATGCCTTTCTGCCCCGTGAGCAGTCAACGTCCTTCCCCAGAGAGTGTGCGGCGGCTTGACCGTTTTGCTTGCAAATGACATCAGTGCAAACACTACTGCAATGACGAGCAGCTGCGCCCAATAAGGATATGACTTCTCAATATTTCTTGTTATAAAATAGTAGAGTATCATTACGCCGTCAAATATCAGCCCGAATACAAGAGCTGTATTCAGTGCCTGAGAATTCTCCTGCATTTCTCGCTCATCAGGCAGTCTTCCGCCGTTTTTGTTCTTCATCTTGACGATATAATATTGCTCCGGCTTAGTTTTCTTGTCTTTCATAGTTATTCTCCTTTCTCGTCAAACCCAAACAGTTCATCAAGTGTTTTTCCGAGTGCTTTGCAAATTGCAATGCACAGATTGAGCGTCGGGTTATAGTTGCCGAATTCTATCATACTTATAGTCTGCCTTGTAACACCTACCGCATAGGCAAGCTGCTGTTGGTTCATGTCGTTTTCAAGGCGTGCGATCTTAATTCTTTTGTTTTTCAAGGAAACACTCCTTTCAATTGTTCTGCAAATACTTAGTATAGCTATCCTATGACTGTATACTATATTTTTCTGTTTGTCAAGTATATTTTACATTATTTCTGATATTTTTTTATTTTGGCAAAGTAACAGCGGCAGTATTCATGCCAAATACTGCCGCTGCTGTCATACTATAAATGCTATAAATAGTATCATATATCTGCTTTTTATCCGAATTGTTTATGTGTTTTTTTAGCCGCTTCAAGTCCAGATAGCAGGCAATAGACGATGCACCCCCAGAGCAAACAACACAAAGCCCAATAACACAGAAAATGGCATGAACACCACCCCTGCAACAGGTGCAGCCATAGACATGGGTATTGCAGCACTTATCAATATCAAGCAGAAATACTAATAATGAGCTGACACAGCAGACTTTTCCGAGTGGGTGGTCTATTTTTTATACAGAAGTTAATCTCCTAAAGAAGTATACCATTCTCAAGCATACGTCAATACGAACATAGATTGTTTGTGCACTCTCAATACAATTGTTGAAAATGGAGATTTTTTCTTTTACCCTATAATTTTGCCTTAACTCTCACACTAAAATCCTAAGTATAAGTGAGAGTTATTCTTTATTGAAATTTATGGATAAGACCTTTAGCTCCTCTTTATCAAAAAAGCTGTGCAAGTCACACATTTTCCATAGGGCTGATTTGTTTAATACAGAGATTATTATTACAATTCTCTCGAAACCGCTTTTATAATCGCCTCAAAGTGTCGTTACTAATGAAGGCTATGTTGCATTCGCTATTGTCTGCGCATGTTTTTCAACAACTAATAGCCCTCACACTTGCCATTTGTGCAATCTAACAATTTTTTAAAAACCCAATTAACTTTTACGCTCGTCATTCAGAATTAACTTGTGAAAGGCACATATTTTTTCATGCCTCGCCAGCAGAAGAAAAAAGTACAAAGTCATACATCTAAACATTCAAACCTAAAAGGAGGAAACAGCGGCGTACATTAAAAAGCTAACTGACAAATAACATCATAACGCTTGACCTATCGCCAAGTCAGGCAGAATAAAAATCAGAGAGGAGAATGACATTTGAATTTAACAGAAAAACAGCAGATCATTTCGCAGATAGTTCTTCTATTAGAACAACTTATTGAAACGCAGCCGCCTGAGCCTGTACCAAAACCTCAATCGAGCGAAACTCAGCCTCTTGAAATGCTCACCGTCAAGGAGTGCGCCGCACTTGTAAACGGCTTATCTGAGCACACAGTCCGCCAACTTGTTGCACAGGACAAAGTCGCCTATGTCCGTGCAGGCAGCGGTGTGAGGGGCAAGATATTGGTGATCAAAACGTCTTTGCTAAAGTATCTTGGAGTAGCAGATTGACCGACAAAAAAGCGACCCTACCCAGGACGGCAGGGTGAAGCGTGTAAATGTGTATAATAGCATTTTTGATTTACATAATTACGCAAGTACAGAAAGTCCCGGCATTTTACCGGTACTTTCCCGCAGGCGTTAACGATGTTAACTCTGCGGTGTTTAGTGGCTTTGCAGCCCTAAACGAAGGCTCGGCAAAATCGAGCCGAAAAACTGAAATACATAAAAAGAGAGGACTGATGAAAATATCAAGAAAAAACAAAACGCTCCGCCGAAAGGAGATAGTGTATTCAGCCGAGGAATGGGAACAGATTGAAAAGCAAGCTGCTGAGTGTCACTTGAAAACCTCGACTTTCAAAGCCTATCAAAGATCAGCCTGACGCTTTTCGTCTTACAGAGATGTTGTCTGTCATCAACAAGGATCATATTTCGTCAATCGGTAATCTGGAGGGTAGGATTCTGCGATTGAGGAAAAAGTATGAAAAGAATAAGGGTGAGAAATGTCTGAAGAAACTGAAGGAGTATTTGGGTATTCGGGATACCTACAACGAAATCTCTCAGGGTTACTATATCTCCAAGCTGGTAAATCAAGAAAAACTCCGCAGGGAGCAGGAGCAGAAAAAGCAGCCACCAAAAAAGAAACACCACCGATTAATATTCAAAGATTTAACGCAACTTTTATATTGAACTAATCAGCGGAATGTGTTATACTTAGGGTACGATATATTCCGCTGTCGGAAAGGAGTTAAAATGATAAGACAGCAGAAAAATACCACCACTCGAAAGGTGGTGGCGGAATGAATATACAAGAACGCAAAAACAAAGAGGGCAAGATCACCTCATATCGCATAAGGGTGTTTGACCACAGAGACGCTCAAACGGGCAAGCAGGTTTTCCGAACGCTATCTGTAAAGTATGACGATATCAAGTCAGCGGCATGGAACAAGAAGAACGCCGAAAAGCAGGCGGTGATCTTTGAAAAGGGTATCGAGGAGCAGACAGCAAGTGACTCAAGAGTGACTTTTGATGAATATTGTGACTACGCTATCAGGATCAAGGAGCAGTCGAGCATATCTGCTTCAACAGCGTACAGCTACCGCAGCAGTAAAAAGCGTATCGCACCTTATCTTGGGCATATTCAGCTAAAGAAGATGACACCTGCGATGATCAACAGTGCATACTCTGCAATGCTTGAAATCGGCTTCTCTAAGAACTCGGTCTATGCAATGCACTTGTTTGTACACGCTATGCTTGCAATGGCTTTCAAGGAGGGGCTTATCCCCCGCAACTATGCCGATGCAGCCACACCTCCAAAAAAGAATCAGCCCGAGGTCGATGCACTTTCAGAGGAACAAGCTTGATTTATTTTTCAAATTGCTTTACGAGGATACCTCTGTTCACAGCTATACGTTTCAAGTGCTTTTCAGCCTATTGCTCGCAACGGGCTGCCGAATCGGTGAGCTATGTGCGCTCTCATGGGATAACGTGGATTTTGACGAGAATCGAATACATATTTGCAGGCATTTCATCAAAGACAGCACCGGCACACGCATTGAGGAAGGCTGTAAGACAAACGCAAGTGACCGCTGGCTTTACATGGACGATGAAACTATGGATATGCTGAAGGAATACCGCAGACATTATGATGAGGTCGCAAAGTCCTACGGCAGCAAGTGGAATTACTTTGCAAAAGCCGTTTTCTTTTCGACACATAACCCAGGATTTTTTATGAACCCCAGTACAGCAAGAGCATGGCTGCATGAATTTACAAAGAGGAATCATCTGCCGAGGATACACCCTCATCAGTTCAGACACACAGCTATCAGCTTGCAGCTTCAAAACGGTATCAGCATACCCGAAGCGGCAAAGAGGGCCGGGCACTCTCGACCCGATGTAACCCTTCGCACATACAGTCACACGCTCAAAGACAACGACCGTCATTGCTGCGAGGTAGTTACCAAAGCTATTCCGAAGATGCCCAAGCGAAAGACTGGCTGACAGCTTACGGGAAGATACGTTAAATGCAAGCTCTGATAACTTGCAGCAGCGTAAAAGTTGACCGTTTGTTGACTAAAGCGATTGAAGGGCGGTAGGGCAAAGACGTTAATTGCGTGTTTTCGTGGGGTGGGGTTGCTTTTTTAGTGTTAATATGGTATAATCTGTATATATTAACCCGTCTGCGAAAATGCAATTTGATACCCGCCGATATTTGTCACGATACCGACCTTATTTATGCTCCGTCAGAAGGAGGGCCTCTGATGAAAAACACTAAGCGAAAGACTATCTGCCTTGTATCATCTCAGCTCACTACAGACCATGGAAAGCGTATCAGCCGAGGAATAGCTGCCCAGTGCGAAAAATACGGCTACGATCTGGCTGTTTTTTCTTCGATGGTGAATTTTGATCTCTACTATCAGAGTTATGCCCGGGGCGAGATAAACATCTATGATCTTATAAATTTCAGCCTGTTTGACGGTGTTATACTTGATACTGTGAACCTTATGTCATCAGATCTGACCGAGGTCATGGATATGCTCTGCCAAAAGATCGGCAGAGAAGCTGATGCGCCTGTTGTATGTATAGGCATACCTTACAAAGATCTGGATTTCATCGGCAACTCCAACGATGAACAGCTCAGGGAGATCTGCCGTCACGCAGCCCGGGTACACGGGTGCAGGGATATATGTATCCTGACGGGGCCGAAGGATAATCACGAGGCGGAGGAACGGCTGGAGATCATGCTGGACGAGCTGCATAAGCAGGGGCTTGAAGTCTCTGATGAGCACAGGATTTACGGCGATTTCTGGTACACAAGCGGTATAAAGCTGGCGCAGGATATAATCTCAGGAGCTGTCGGGAAGCCGGACGCTGTTATCGCCGCCAGCGATCACATGGCGCTGGGCTTTATCGATGAGTATACAAAGCAGGGGCGCCGCATCCCGGAGGATATGGTGGTCCTGGGGTTTGAGGCCACGAATGATGCTATGCTGGCGGATATCCCACTGACTTCGATAGAGTCGAACTTTGCAAAATGTGCTGCTGATGCAGTCGATCATATCAGACGGATCATCGAGCCGGATATGAGTATATTGCCATACGAAACGAATAACAGGACAATGATGCATTTCGGGAAAAGCTGCGGCTGCACACCCGATATGGAAGATATGGTGCAGGCAATCAGGACCTCTCTGTATCACATTGTAAGATATTACTCGCAGGATGTTTTTGAGGATAATGTAGATATAGGTCTGCTTCTGGAAAACTTCATTCCCGAGCAGCTTACCGCTTCCGATACCCCTGACGAATGTATAGAGAACATCTACAAATCGACCTATGTTATCTCGCCCTTCCTGAATTTCTATCTATGCCTGAGCCCGGACTGGCTGGACCCGAATAAAGATATCATTTCGGGGCACCCCGACAAAACAGATATGGTCATCCTGAGATCCAATACTGGCCGAAACGATAGATACAGGCCGGAGGAAAAGATCACTTTCGATACATCCGTCATGCTCCCGCAGCTTTTTGAGCAGGCAGATGAGCCTTCTGCATATTATTTTTCGGCTGCCCATTTTTCGGATAAGACTCTGGGCTATGCCGTATTGCAGAGAAGATACTGCGACAGCAGCAAATTCAATATCGTCTATCGCAACTGGCTGAGATTCGTAAACAATGCTCTCGAAATGTCCAGGGCAAGGAACCGCTTTTTTGTCCTTTCGGTATATGACAAGATGACCGGGCTCTATAACAGGCGGGGCTTATACAGCGAATATGACAAGCTCGTTTCAGGTATATCCGGCGAAAAGGAGATATTCGTCAGCACGATAGATATGGACGGCCTCAAATACATAAACGACACCTTCGGCCATTCGTCCGGGGATGAAGGGATAATCTGTATAGCCGATGCAGTAAGAGCGATAGCTGCGGAAAAAGATATCATGTGCCGCGCAGGGGGAGATGAGTTTATTATACTCGGTCTGCGCGAATGCGGCAGCTTTGACCGGGAACGACACATAAACGAGTTCTGCTCGGTGCTTGAGAAGCTGTCCGGGAACTCAGGAAGACCTTATCCGATAACTGCAAGCATCGGCTGCGCGGTGGGCAGGATAAATGATACCGAAGACCCGAAAGTTCTCCTTGAGGATCTTCTGGAAGAATCCGACGAGCAGATGTACCGCTACAAGAGCAACAGGCGGCGGAGAAGAGAAGACAGAAACGGCAGGGATTGACGAAAGTGCCCGACACCTGTCATGCAGACAACACAATAGGATCTATGCAGTAACCAAAAGCAGTCTGTGCAATTCGTGCAGGCTGCTTTGTGCTTTCCGGAGGCCGTTTTTTCGGGGGATAGCGTTTTTTATACGGCAATTGTAAACCTGTTACAAAATAACGGTTGACAACGGCCCGGAGCGGTGCTATAATACTGAATGGAGGAAGTGATAAATATCAACAATGCAAACAAAACAAGAGACATGGCAATGACTGCGATGTTTACCGCACTGATAACCGCAGGGGCATATATCCGTATCCCTGTACCTGTCTGCCCCTTCACGCTGCAATTCCTGTTTACCACCCTAGCGGGGCTGATACTCGGGAAGAACAGGGGAGCTGCCGCATCGGCTCTGTATGTCGTTCTCGGACTGGCAGGGCTCCCTGTTTTTACAGGCGGCGGAGGATTGACGTATGTGCTTCAACCGACATTCGGCTATCTTATCGGATTTATAGCGGGCTCATACATCACCGGAGCGATCGCCCGCAGCGGAAAGGCAGATACCAGGCGGCTGCTTATGGGCTGCTTTGCGGGGCTTGCGGTGGTTTACGCGCTGGGAATGATCTATTACTATGTGATAAGTGCGGTCTATCTTAACGAGCCTGTCGGTATAGGCGCTTTGTTCCTGTACTGCTTTGTGCTGGCAGTCCCGGGGGATATTGCCCTCTGCTTACTGTCTGCGGCTCTGGCAAAACGGCTCATGCCTGTAATTCACTCGAAAGGGACAGTATAATGGAGATAAGGGAGATCACCGAAGAGATAATAAACGGCAGAAGGCTGACAAGAGAGGACGACCTGAGCTTTCTCCTGACCGTCGGGCAGGAGGAGCTAATGGGATGTGCGGACAAGCTGAGGAGACATTTCAGCGGGAACAGGGCGAACCTTTGCAGCATCATCAACGGAAGGAGCGGGCGCTGCCCGGAGGACTGCAAATTCTGTGCGCAGTCGGCGCGGCACTGCACAGGCATCGAAGAATACGGCTTTCTCGATAAACAGAGGATATCGGCGGAATGCCGCCATAATGAGGAGCAGGGCGTTCACCGCTTTGCGATAGTTACGGCGGGGCGGAAGCTCAGCGGGGAAGAGTTCGATAAGGCTCTGGATACATACCGTACTCTCGCCCGGGAGAGCAAAGTGGGGCTGTGCGCTTCATTCGGGCTGCTTGAAGAAGAGCAGTTTGCCTTGCTGCGTCAGGCAGGAGTTTCAAGGTATCATGCGAATATCGAGACTTCGAGAGCGAATTTCAGGAACATCTGCACGACACATACCTTTGAGGATAAGCTGGAATGTATCCGCAGAGCCAAGGCCGCAGGGCTTGAAGTATGCTCGGGAGGCATCATAGGCATGGGTGAAAGCTGGGAGGACCGCATCGACATGGCTCTGACACTCAGCGAGCTGGGCGTGAGCTCCGTACCGATAAACGCTCTGATACCCATCAAGGGCACGCCTCTGGAAGACCTGGAGCGTATCACCGAGGCGGATATACTCAGAACTGTCGCTGTGTTCCGCTTTATTGTCCCCGAAGCGGACATTCGCCTTGCCGCCGGGAGAAACCTTATGTCTAACTGCGGCGAGCGTGCTTTCCTTGCGGGAGCAAATTCAGCTATTACCGGGGATATGCTTACGACCTCCGGCAACCGCATCCGGGAGGATATAGCTATGTTGGAAAAGATAGGCTATCAAACCTATCACACAGGGAGGGATAACGATGGCTGAGGGTCTGTTCGTTACCGGGACAGGAACGGACATAGGGAAGACCTATGTTACGGCTCTGCTGGTCAGGAAGCTCCGCAAAGCGGGCTTTGATACAGCCTATTTCAAGGCGGCTGTCAGCGGGAACGAAAGGGATAAAAGCGGCAGGCTCATACCGGGGGATGCTGCCTATGTAAAGAGAATATCCGGCACAGATCAGCCGCTGGAAACGATGTGCCCTTATGTTTACGAGGCTGCGGTGTCTCCACACCTCGCCGCAAGGAAAGAGGGCAGCCCTGTGGAGCTGAGCGTTGTTAAGGCGCAGTATGAAAAGCTCTGCGGAGAATACGGATATGTCATCTGCGAGGGCAGCGGCGGTATCGTCTGCCCCATCCGCTATGATGAGGAAAAGATAATGCTGGAGGATATCATCAAAGCTCTCGGCCTCCCGACGGTCGTAACGGCAGACGCAGGCCTCGGGACGATAAACAGCGTGGTGCTTACCTGCGAATATATGAAAGCACACGGTCTGGATATCCGGGGGCTGATACTCAACAACTTTCACAAGGGCGATATAATGGAGGAGGACAACAAGCTGATGTGCGAGAAGCTGACAGGGATACCTGTTATCGCCTGTGTCGGTGAGAACGATACCGATATAGATATTTCGGCAGATGTACTCAGAAGCATCTGCGGCAGAGGAGGAAAACAATGATCTGGTATCCGTACGCTCAAATGAAAACACTGGATGCCCCCATAAAGATAGCCAGCGCAAAGGGGGTGCATCTTTACACAGAGGACGGTCACGATCTGATCGACTCGGTGTCTTCCTGGTGGAGCGTGATACACGGCTACGGCCACCCGGAGATAAATGCCGCTGTCAGGGAGCAGCTCGACAAATTTGCTCACGTTATGCTGGGCGGCCTGACACACGAGCCTGTTCAGAAGCTCTCCGACAAGCTGGCGGAATGGCTGCCGGGAGACCTTGACTACTGCTTCTTCTCCGATTCGGGAAGTGTGGCGGTCGAAGTCGCATTGAAAATGGCTTTGCAGTTCAACACCAACCGGGGCTCCCGAAGGGATACGATCCTTGCTCTCGAACACGCCTATCACGGAGACACCTTCAAGGCTATGGAGGTCGGGGACGATGAGGATTATCATTTCGCCTTCGGAGTCAACAGTGAGAAAAAGCGGGGAGTTGTCCATATACCAACCGAGATCCCGGCGCTTGAAAAAGCCTTTGCGGAATACGGAGAACGTCTGACCTGTTTCATAGTCGAGCCTCTGCTTCAGGGCGCGGGGGGAATGAGGATGTACGGTGTCAGCTTCCTTGAAAGAGCAAGGCAGCTCTGCGATCAGTATGATGTGCTGCTGATCTTTGATGAGGTCGCAACAGGCTTCGGACGTACAGGCAACCGCTTTGTGGCTGATCTTGTCCTGCCGGACATACTTGTTCTGGGAAAGGCTCTGACAGGCGGGTATATCGGTCACGCTGTGACAGTAGCGAACCGCAGGGTATGGGAGGGCTTCTGGAGCGACGACCCTGCTCATGCCTTTATGCACGGCCCGACATTTATGGGCAACGCCCTCGCCTGCTGCGCAGCTCTCAAATCCATCGAGCTTTTCGAGCGGGAGGATTATATCTCGAAGATACGCCGAATAGAGGAGATAACCCGCCGAGAGATGGCAGGCTTCTCTGACCCTCGCATCAAGGAAGTCCGCATCATGGGCGGCTGTGTCTGCATAGAGGTATATGACGGCAGAGTGCTTGAAGGCTTCAGAAAATTCGCATACGAACACGGAGTATTCAGCAGGACTTTCCTGAAATATATGTATGCTATGGTCCCCTATGTGATAAGCGAGCAGGAGCTGGTCAAGGTGCTTGATACAATGAAAGCGTGGTTTGCATAACAGACCGGGCGGGGAGATGTGCTGCCCGGTCAAAGATATGAAAGAGAAAAGGCAGCCGTAAGGCTGCCTTTAAGTATGTTGTATCCATCATCCGAAACAGATCGCTTCATTGCTGTTTTTATTTTGTTCGGTAGTTTGAAAAAGCGGCGGGGAGTTCCCGCCGCTTTTATCTGTAATTTCAGAGAGCGCCGTTAAGCACTATTTCAGCTTGTTGTAGTCGTCGTCCGAAACAGCCTCGCACCATTCCGTTCTGCTGTCCTCGCCCTGTATCTCGACTGCAAGATGAGCGAACCAACTGTCCTTGGCAGCGCCGTGCCAGTGCTTGACTTCGGCGGGGATATTGACAACATCTCCTGGGCGGAGCTCTCTGGCTTCCTTGCCCCATTCCTGATACCAGCCGCGTCCGCCGATACAGATGAGCATCTGACCGCCGCCGCTTTTTGCGTGATGTATATGCCAGTTGTTGCGGCAGGATGGCTCAAAGGTCACGTTGAAGATCGGTATCTGCTCCGAGGAGACCGGCGCAAGATAGCTCTGGCCTGTAAAGAATTTGCCGTAGGGATTGGGCTCGCCTATGGGGAACATTATCTCGTTCTGGAACCTTTCCTTTTCGGAAAGAGCCGGAGCGCTGTCTGCATAGACCTCCTTGGCGATACCGAATACCGCCCAGGCATGAGGCCAGCCGGCATAGAAGGCTGTGTGGGTTATGACCGCAGCCATTTCCTTCTGCGAAACGCCGTGATTTTTGGCGTTCTGGATGTGGTAGCGGATGGAACTGTCTGTCACGCCCTGCGACATAAGAGCGACTACTGTGATGATACTGCGGGTCTTCAGGTCGATATCTGTGTTGTTCCAGTTCTCTCCGAAGAGGATATCATCGTTGAAGCGGGCAAAATCGGGAGCGAACTCTCCGAGCTGAGCTCTGCCAGCTGTCTGCACTATTTTTTCAGCCATTGTGATACCTACTTTCTTATAAAATGTTCGTCTTTTTCGGGCAGACCGCCCTCATCGCTGACATAACGCTCCACTGTCATGTGGAGATCGTATTTTTCGCGGAGCTCTGCGATCTTCTGCATCATAGGCGATGCGTGGTGGCGGTCTATTGCAGACTGATCTGTCCATTCGTCTATCAGCAGAACAGTCTCGGGATCGTCAAGGGAAACATAATACTCATACCGCAGATTTCCGTCCTCGCTGCGTATGGCTCCGACCGTTCCGCCGGAAGTCATTTCCTCTGCGAAGGCTCTTGCGGAGCCGTTTCTGCCGGTATATCTGAGATTAACGGTAATACTCATCCTGCACCTCACATTTACAGCCGCTGAGCGGCAGTATTTTGTCAGACATTTCTGCCAAGCTCATAGGCTGCGTTCATGTAAGACCCGTTCTTTTCCGCATCTGCCGGATCGCCCAGACCTCCGCCGGACAGCACGCTGACGAGCCTTGCTTTCTCAAAGCAGGCGACCCAGCCCTGCAAGCCGCCCCTGGCTGTATGACAGACCTCCTCGCCGTCCTCGGCGGAGGCGGTTATCAGATAGACATCTCTGAATCTGTAATCCGAGGGATAAAGGGGATTGCAGCGGTCGAGCAAGGTCTTGAGCTGGCCGCAAAGCTCATAGTAATAGATCGGATTTGCAAAGATCAGCACATCGGCATTGCCGACTTTCTCACATATCTCCGAAGCATCGTCCTTGATGACACACTTCATGGTTTTCTGACAGGCAAGGCAGCCCTTGCAGAAATTCAGAGTTTTACCCTTGAGAGTTATGAACTCAACATCGTGCCCTGCATCCTCTGCACCCTTTGCTGCCTGCTTTGCCAGTGTTTCGGAATTGCTGCGGTCCCGCAGGCTGGACGATATGACAAGTACCTTTTTAGCCATAGTATTTCTCCTTATTTCAGATATTCACGGTAAAACGCTTCCAGCTTGTCAAAGGGGATAGCATCCTTGCCGCCGCCGTCATAGAGGTCTGTGTGGACGGCATCGGGGATGATGAGCAGCTCCTTGTTGCCGGTATATTTGCTGTCCTTTGTCATAGCGGCATAAGCATCCCTGCTGAAATAGCAGGAGTGCGCCTTTTCGCCGTGTACGATGAGGACAGCGCTTCTGATCTCGTTTGAGTATGTGTTTATGGGCTGATTCATGAAGGACATACAGCCGATAACGTTCCAGCCGCCGTTGGAGTTGAGAGAGCGGGGGTGATAGCCTCTCTCGGTCTTGTAGTAGCTGTGGTAGTCCTTTACGAAGAAAGGTGCATCCTCCGGCAGAGGATCTATAACGCCGCCGCCGAGGGTATACTCGCCGCTCTGATAATCCTTTATGCGCTGCGCATTGAGAGCGGCTTTCTTCTCATAACGCTTTTCTTCTGTGTTCTCGGAATCGAAATAGCCGTTGGCATTGACACGGGCCATATCATACATAGTAACTGCGGCAGTCGCCTTGATACGGGTATCGAGGGCCGCTGCATTTATCGAAAGTCCGCCCCAGCCGCAGATGCCGCAGATGCCGATACGGTCTGCATCCACATTTTCCTGAACGGAGAGGAAGTCAACGGCTGCCTGAAAGTCCTCGGTGTTGATGTCAGGGGAGGCCATATATCTCGGCTGTCCGCCGCTCTCGCCTGTGAATGAGGGGTCGAAGGCAACGGTCAGAAAGCCGCGCTCTGCAAGGGTCTGAGCATACAGACCGCTGCACTGCTCCTTGACAGCGCCGAAGGGCCCGCAGACAGCGACAGCAGGGAGCTTTCCTCCGGCATTCTTTGGGATATACATATCTGCTGCGAGGGTGATACCGTAGCGGTTGCGGAAGGTCACTTTCCTGTGATCTGTTTTGTCCGATCTCGGAAAGGTCTTGTCCCATTCCTGTGTCAATGTCAGCATCTCGTTATTCATAGCGATACCTCCGTTTCAATATGACAGCGTTACGGTGATATTTCCCTCACCGAACAGTTCTTTCAGTTCGTCTCCGCTGATGCCGGCGATGTGCCCCAGCTTTGTATAGCTCCATGAATTCGAGTCATAGAAGATCGTCATCTGATCTCCCTGATAGAGCATTATATCTCCCGCTTCGGTGGTCACGCTCTCATCCGATCTCGTAAGCGCCCAGGGCAGGCTGCCGACCTTTTCAAATCCTCCGTATTCATGGAGAGAAACGGTGACAGGCTCGGCTTTCAGCTTCTCCGCAAGCTCTCTTGCAGCGGTGCTGTCGGCAAGCTCTGCGGTAAGCTCTTTGCCGTTTACGGATATTTTCAGTTTCATATCATCATTCCTTTCGCCGGACGGGAGCGTTTCGGCCACGGAGCTTTCGGCGGTATTATCCGCTGCTCCTGCACCGGTGTTCTGCTGCGATGATACGCTGCTCCCGGAGCTCCCGCAGGCAGTAAAGAGCGACGCGCAGCCGCATATAGTCAGGATCAGTAACAGTTTTTTCATGGCGCACCCCCGCTTTCCATATTCCATATCAGATTGTCTATCTTGTCCAGCACAGCCTGTTTCTCGTGAATATTATCCAGCAGCGCTTTACGGGTCTTCCGCAGGATACGCACCTTTTCCGCACAGCAGCAGTTGTTCTCGCAGTGCCGGAGGAATGACTTTACCTCGCTGTCTGTCATCCCCGAGCTTTTCAGCAGATCTGCCAGTTCATTATCGGTTATTTCGGGTATCGTCACCTTCATCTGATCACCTCCGGCAAAAGAAAAAGAGTACAGAGTTTTTGTTCTGTACTCATTATAGCATAGATTTGCTGATATGTAAAATGCTTATATTTAATACATTAGTATGCCTGGAACGTATATTTGTATTGGCATTGCTCCGGGCTGAAGTCATACCGGACGGGCTGCTATTTAAGAGATAAGTGACAATAGATATTATCAGTATAAACGAAAGGATCTTACAGGTGTCATCTAACAGAATAATAATGCAAACAGGGAGAGCATCGATTTGTGATACTCTCCCTGTTTATTTTTTCGGATAAGGCTTTTTTTCGTAAGTCAGACCCAACAGGTAATCCACCGCAGACCTCACCTATCCTGAGCCCCATTCCGTTTGCCAGGATTATACCAAGGGATATCAGCGAAAAGTCCATTCCTATGTAGAATTTTAGCCTTTCCTGTTCCTGCGGTGTGAGCAGGCGGACTTCTGTCCTTGCAGGCTTTGGGATCACGATCCCGTCAAGCGGGTTCGGTATATGATAAACTCTCCTCGCATACTTGAACAGCGATTTCATCAGCACGAAAATGTCCGAAATATACCGTGCAGAAAGCCCCGAGCTGAGCTTGAGATTAATAAGATCATAAAGAGCTTTCGATGTGATCTCATGGCACATAAGACTGCCAAACTGTGGAATTATGTGTTTTTCGATCTTCATTCTGTAGTTCGCCAGCGTCGAGGGCTTAACTCGGTTGGATATTATCTGAAGCCACTCACGGCACAATTCTCTGACGGAAATCTCCGTTATATCGCCTGCATAGCTGTAAGCTATCGCCGCAACCCGTTTATGCAGGGCAGCTTCCTTGGTCTCGCCATAAAATGAGCGATAACCGTGTTTGCCGTCATAGCTGTAGATCCTTGCCTCCCACCTGCCGTCTTTGCGTTTGTAAACGCCTCTTCCAGTCGTAGTTATTCCTCCGCTCATAAAATAATCAAAAAATGATAGATTTGATATGCTAAACAATCCAGTTTGCCGATTTTGATTGATTTATATTCATCTTGCCTTGACATCGCCCTGTTCGTGTGATATAATTAAAAAGTTAAAATATGCTTTTAATAATGTGCAGACCATTATATCGTATTTTGTCGCAAAATGAATTATTTGGCAATAAAAATTTACCAAAAATTTCAAAAAAGGCGAGGGCCTTTGATGAAGTTTGTACTAAGCATAATATAAAGTATTTTGTCTATGGTGGAACACTTCTCGGAGCGATCAGGCACGAAGGGTTTATCCCTTGGGACGATGATGAGGATGTTGCTTTGCTCAGGAAAGATTACAACAAGCTGAGATCTCTTGCGGAGAATGGGGAGTTGTTTCATCATCCTTATTTTTTTCAAGGGCTATTGCAGACTGAGAAACAGCGACACTACAGAGATTCCATATGTTGATGTATATGAGAAATGCAATCATGGTATATTTATAGATATTTTTCCGCTAGATGTTCTTCCAAACAGCCCGAAGGAGATAGACAGATAAAAAGACTTAAAATTGTTAGAACAGCTATGAATTCATACTCAAGATGGTATTCCGGAGTTGGCCCACTGGGAATCTCTAAGGCAAAAAGAATCGCGTATTATCTTAGCGTTCCTTTGTTTAAGTTACATTTGGTCAATATGAAGAAGCTATACTCACTGTATGAAAAGGTTGCGACCCGATACTCAAAGAGTAATTGCAGCAAAAAAGGAAGTGTTGCTGGTACAATGGGTATCAAAAGGTTTGTGTATGACAGAAAAGACTGGAACACAAAGGTGAAATTAAATCGTTTTGAAAATCTGCAGGTTCCGATACCAATCACATATTATAAAATACTGACTCATACATACGGAGATTATATGGTTCCTGTGCATGAATCATCGAATCATGGGACAACGCTGTTTTCTGCCACTGTACCATATGAAGAGTTCATAAAGGATAATAAACGAATGCTTATGAAAGAACGGTATAAGCTTACCAGCAGTGGCAAAAAAGAATTAAGTGAAGGATTATACAGATGAAAAATATTGCCTTAATTATAGCTGGCGGTGTCGGTGCCAGGATGAATCAAGATATTCCGAAGCAGTTTTTAAACGTTTATGATAAACCGGTAATTATTTACACGCTTGAAGCATTTTAGAAGCACCCTCAGATTGACGGAATAGAGGTGGTGTGTCTTGACGGATGGCACGATGTTTTGAGGGCATATGCCAAACAGTTTGGTATACTCTCAGATACAAAAGTAAGGTATGAAATCCCTGATGAAACTGAGGTAAAAGGGTTTTCAAAGCCGCAAAACTGTGTTCTGAAAACCGATAAGATAGAGTCACTTGGTTGGAGCGGGAAATATGATTTGAAAAGTGGTTTGAGTGAAACACTTGAAATACTTTGTGAGAGCAAGTGAATTTGCTTTAGTAATAAGAATTGCTTTTGGATTATTGGTCTGCTAGTAGTGCTATAAAACACAAACAAGAATATCATACTATAAACTAACTGAGTATTATATGGGATGTGAAACAAATGCCAACCGAAATCTCACCTACGAAAAATGCAAATACAGAAAGGGATTATCGGTTTGATAATCTTAAAGGGCTGCTGATAATACTAGTAGTCTTTGCCCATTCGATGGAGGTGACTGCGCGCGGTGGAGTGAGTGCAAATACAGTGGTTTCGACAGTCTATTCTATGATATATTTTGTTCATATGCCAGCTTTTATTTTCATTTCAGGGTATTTTTCAAAATCATTTCGTTCTAGGGATACATGGGCTAAGAAAACTATTCAGTCGTCTTTATTACCTTTCCTGATTGCAAACCTATTCTACTGGATACTTGCCTCACGGGAAATTGATGATTTTTTCTATCCGCAGTTTGCTATGTGGTTTCTGCTGAGTATGTTCTTTTGGAAGGCGATGGTTCATCCTATTTCGAGAATAAAAGGTTCTATTGTTATAGCAATACTATTATCGTTATATGTCGGTGTCACCAATGCAGATAAACTCCTTTCACTACAGCGTACCTTTTCGTTTTTTCCTTATTTTCTTGCTGGCTTTTTGACCCCAAAGACGATAGTAGAAAGAATCGCACTCATAAAGAAACGGTATTTATTCTCTCTAGTTATAGCCACAACAGTGGCAGTTATAGCATTAACATTTGTTAAAAACTTTAAGCATGGTGTTTTTACTATGTCTTATCCCTACCGGCATTTTGGCTACAGTAATATTCAAGGAATACTATTCAGATGCGCTGCCTTGTTTCTTGGGTTTACAGGTGTGTATTTGATGATTGCTTTGAGTAAGAGCAAAAAAACTGTTCTTTCACTTTTAGGGAAGAATACGATCACAGTATATCTTATTCACCCGTTGTTTGTAAAAGGATATGAATTCTTGAAGTTTCCTATGTTTAATTCACCATTTATCGTTCTTGGTATTTCAATGCTTGCTTCAATATCAATATGTCTTGCTTGCGGCAACCACTTTGTTTCTAATATATATTCTTGCTTAATTAACAAGATAAGCAGTCTAGTCTTCAAGGACAGTGTTCAGAGCACAGAGTAAACGCTTCCGAAACAGATCATGGTTGTAGAAAGATTTAGGATGGACAGATATGCAAGACATCCAAACAATAGGCGGCTTATTCACGGAAGAAAGCAGACGAATCGTAGTCACAAATATATGTCGTGTCTTTAATTGCAATGAGGAAGATAATGAGAATCTTGTTCCAGTTCAGGCAGGACTAACAAATGTTGTTCTTTCATTTAACTTGAACGGTGGAAAATATGTTTACCGTCACCCTGGGCTTGGCTCTGAAATACTGGTTGAGCGTGGTCGAGAGACTATAATGCAAAAAATCGTAGAGGACGCCGGAATAGATACTACTCTCGTTACAAATGGATGTTGATGAAGGCTGGCGTATAGGACGATTTATCGAGCACTATAGTTTTGATTATAAAAACCTTAATGATATGGTAAGAGCAGTGATGCTGTTCAGAAAACTTCATTCAGCGCCGTGTCATGTACGTTGAAATTTTGATGTCATCAAAAAAGCTGAAGGAATAAAAGCACAGATTGACCCGGAAAAGTACGGGCATTTCCCTGATTTTGAAAATGTCAGGAGAAAAATTTACAAACTGGCCGAGCTTGCTGAAAGTGACGGTATAAAGAAGTGCAATATACACGGCGATGCACGTGATGTCAATTTCCTAATAAACAAAGAAGAAATAGTCCAAATAATATCTATGGTCGTAAATACAATCATTGCTGCTATACTGATCAAATGCGGAGCACGTATCCATATTGTTAAGTTAGGTAGTGCATTTGCATTTGTGCTTAATCCGTTGCTTATCAACATTTATACACGCAGACATTATAGAATTGATAAAAAAGTAAAACCAAATATGTCTCATATAAGCCAGCGTTGGGATGCGCTTGGACATGAGTTACTGTCATCAGATTTCAGAACATTAGTGAGCACAAACGCTGTGATCCCTCCTACAAGAAGAACAGCGGCGGTAACAATTGCGATTGTTTTTTTGCTTTTCATTGAAATTCCTCCCAAAGAAGAATATAGCATCCAAATATAATCGTTAAGTGAAACGAATAATAATATGCAATTGTAATTCAGATAAGAAAGGGCCTGAACAACAGGAACTGTTTTCATCCTTGGCAAAGGTATTACATCTAAAAGTATTATAATTAATTTGCTGTCATTTGTCAATGTTTATTATTGCCTTAAGTAACTGCCCCCCTTCAGCCCTCAAAATAAAAAAGCCGCAGTATTCTGAACTGCGGCTTTGAATATTTTTGCTGCAATGACTGTAACCGTCAGTGTCATGCTCCGGGACAGATACCGTCAGACATCCCTCAGACCTCTCATATCAAGTCATATCCCGCTTTGGAAAAGCGGTTGTTCCCGATCTCAAATCTCTTGCCTTCCACCTTCTTTGAAAGCTCGCTGTATTCGATAAAATCCTTTGAAACAGTAACGAAAAACTGCTTGCTGTCTGTCTCGGCAAGATAATAAGAGCAGACGTCATTAAGCTGGTCTGCTGCTTCAAAGCTCCCAAATCCCGGCATGACTGTCCATTCCAACAATTTCTCGAACTTTGACAGCTTTTTCTTCCTTATCAGCGGATAGATCTGCACCGCCTGCGGGAATTTGGCTTTTGCCGCTGCGTCCTGTCTTGAACGGCACTTGCCGCCTTTTTCATAGTCGCCAAGATCAATGGCTTCTTTGAAAGAGCTGAAGGAGAGCATTTCGCCGTCATCGAGCAGATAGTCGATCGAGACACCGAGAAGCTGTGAAGCAGCCTTCAGATTCTCGATATCAGGCATACCCTTGTTCGTTTCCCATTTTGCTACTGCGCTGCGTGAAACGTGCAGCTTCTCCGAAAGCTGTTCCTGTGACAGCCCCGCCTTTTGTCTTGCGTCTCTTAATTTCTCACCAAATGTCATAGTGCTGTACCTCCGGAATTGTATTCAGCGGATCGTCCCCTTGCTGTGACTTTAGTATAGCATCGGGTCTCGGAATTGACAAGGGACGTCTGCGAACATCGGTGTTACTCTCCGTAACACAGCGTATTTACGGGCTTTACCGCCGCCACGGAACCGTTCTTATCAGTACAGCTCCAGCTTGCAGTCATATCCGCTGCCGTTATGGTCAGCGATGGTATCGAGTATTGCCAGCATCAGGCTGTCACCAAGATCCTCTCTGCTTTTCCTGTAGCTGAGCCATCTGATAACTATAGGTTCATCGGCCTCATGGAATCCGAAACCACCGGACAGTATATCCCTGAACGCATTGAGGTTATGTCCGGTCCTGAATTTCAGGCCTTTTGTCATGATACGGTCTATCTCGCAGTAGAAGCCTTCTATGTCGGAAAAATTATTCCCGTCTATGATGTATGTTGTCATAGCTTTCTCCTTGATATAAAAAACTCTTTCACTTTGTCAGGAGTTATTCCCGTAACGGATCCTCTTGATCTGTTCCGGGACCTTTGTTTACCGCCCTGCTGCTCTATACTACCGAATACCCCTCCGAGCCCAGTATTTCCAGCGCTCGTTCAAAGTTTTCTTCCTTGACGAGGATATAATCCGTGTTGTATGTCGATACGGCGAAGATACCGATCCTGTGTTCTGCAAGTATCGAGGACAGCTTTGACAGGATACCTATCAGTGAAAAGTCCAGGACTCCCTGTATACGGAATCCCCGCCAGCCGTCATCGCGTTCAAGGGTGTGTATCGGCGTGTCCTCTGTTTTGCATACGAGAGACAGCTCCTCATCGGTCCTGCCGATGAAATACAGCTCGCTGCTCAGATCTATATCCTCAACTGATGCCACCTTGCATACAGTGAGCCTATGCTCCAGTTTTTTCAGTTTCATGATCGTCTTTCCTCCATAGTTCCCGAAGTGACAGCGCTATTCGGCGGTCTTGTATGTCTTGATATATTCAAGGAATTTGCCTGCCGCACCTGCATAGGGGCTCAGCTTCTTCCATGCAAGCACCGATGTCATGGAGAGCTCAGGTGTCAGCGGCCGGAACGCAAAGCGTGCGGGGTCGTACATATCCACAGCTCCCTCAATGGTCAGGACACAGGCTATGCCCCGTTCCGCCAGCGGCGCGACATTGTCGATGAGGTTCATAGTCGCAACTGTATCAAGCTCCGAGACAGGACATCTGAGCCATTCCTCTATCTCGCTGCGCAGAGCAGTTCGGCTGGTGATGACCAGAGGCAGTTCTCTGAGCTGATCTCTTGTGACAGCCTTTTCCTGCGCAAGCCTGTGGCCGGCAGGCAGCAGAACGCCCCATATTTCCTTTGCCGGCAGACGCAGATAATCGAACTTCCCGATATCTATCGGCTCTAACAGGATGCCGAAATCGAGCAGACCGTGTTCGAGACGTTCCTTGATATTGTCGGCGTTGCCTGTGATGATCTCAAAGCTGACCAGCGGATAGCGCTCACGGAAATGTTCGATAAGCTCCGGCAGTATCTTTGCTGCCATGAGCCCTCCGCTCCCGACGGAGACCACTCCGCTGACCTCCTCCTGCTCGCGGAACTCACTGTCTATCTTGTTTATCAGCGACACGACTTCCTCGGCTCGTCTGCGGAGCATAACTCCGGAATCTGTCAGCGTCAGCCTTTTGCCCCGGATGAAAAGAGTGGTATGGAGCTCCTCCTCAAGCTCTTTCATCTGCCGGCTGAGAGTCGGCTGAGTCACATGGAGCAGCTCTGCGGCTCTTGATATATTCTCCTCACGCACTACTGTCAGGAAGTATTCCAGTAAACGCAGTTCCATTTGTTTCCCCCCTTGATTATGAGCGCATTACTGACCGTCAGGCTGCTGACCGTCATGGGCTTTCCATGCACATTCCGTGAGCTCCATATCTGTAAACACAGCTTTGAAGCTGGAATCCTCGGGGCTGCAGGCATAGACTCCGAAGCGTATCTTTCCTTTGCCTTCCCACATATGACAGACGCGCATCTGGGTGAAATCCTTTCCGTCATAGGAGCACTCGATGCAGTAATCGTCTTCGCGGCGGCTGAAACGGTACCACATCACCCTGACATCGGAGGGGACAGCCGTCGTTGCCCAGTCGGAGAAGCCGTGGTTGGTGACTACCGACCCTAAATGCTGGAACTTCTCGTTTTCGTATTCGACAGAGGCTTTCAGCCAGTTGTCCGAGTCGAGATACATAACTATCCCGCACTGATCGAAGCGGTGATGACTGTCGGAAAAATCTGTCCTTACAACAAAGGAAAAGTATTTTTCATTTGTCTCGATCTGAAGGACAGGGGCATTGTCGTTGCGGAAATGATAGTATGTCCTCTGCCAGAGGTCGGTATGCGGCTCGGTAACTATCTCTATACGCTCATCGCTGACGGTAAACTCCGCAGGCTCTCTTATCCATTTCATCCTGTCTGTCATGTACGTCACTCCTTTTTATTTTGCTGCGATATTATCATCAACTTAATTATACAGTTATCGCAGCTATAAGTCAATATGAAACGCCGGGTTTTCGTCAGGCAGGGGAGTTATGGCGGAGGAAAGATCCTTATACGCAAGATCGCCCCGCCGGGGATCAGCGGGGCGATCTCTATATATATGAATTGTCATGAGGCAATATCTTTGATTACGCCTCTGCGCTTTCCGCGGTCTTGCTTTGGTGCCTGTGTTTTCCGGAGACCTTGACCTCGTTAAGGGATCCGTTCTCATCGTATTTGAGCTTAAGGATATCTCCGACGGCGATATCGGAAGCAGATGCGCTCTCGCCTTTCCTGGTGACAGCTACGTCGTCAGTGATATTTACTTCTTCGGTAGTGCCGTTCTCTGTAAATTTACCGCGATGTCCGCCCTTGCCTCCGTGTTTTCTTCCGGCTTTTCCGCCGGCTTTTTCCTCAGCGGCCGCTGACTCGTCTGTATCGGCAGCCTCGCCTGACTTTGCCTTCCTGCCTTTATTTGCGGGAGCAGCCTCAGAGCCTTCCTCTGTTTCGGCATCGGACTGCACATCGGTCATCTGAGCCTTGTTTTTACCGGAGCGGCGGGCCTTTTTCGCAGTATCGGAGCTCTCCCCGGCATCGGAGGCTTCGGCAGAGGCTTTCTTTCCGGAGAATTCGCCCAGAGCGACGGTCAGTCGGCTGCCATCTGCCTCTGTTACCTTTCCGATCTTGATGCTGCCGGATCCTTCGGCGGTCTGAGATGCGGAAACTGCCTGACCTTCACTGTCTGCTGCATTAACGCCGAATGCTGCGGCGGAAGATGTTGCCATCATCAGTGCGCAGATACAAGCTGCTGCTTTTCTTGATACCTTCATGGTGATCATCCTTTCTTTTTTTGTATCGTTTCAGCTCCTGTCTTTTTTGAGCTTATACACAGTATATATCACCGACCTTAAGTATAGTTTAAAACAAATATGATATTTTTTGCAGCAAAAACAATTATGATGCTGACCTTATCAGCGCAGTTGACTCTGTCACAGGCTTTGCTTTTGTGTTGACGTATCACCGTTGTTGTGATATAATATAGGCGATAAGCGGGGGACCCTGCCCGGAACAGAAGAGATATAATAAAGGAGGTCAGTTATGAACATCAGAGAAGCTATCAAAGCAAGACACAGCGTCCGTCAGTTCAAGGATATGCCTGTCGGTGAAGCCGAGGCTGCAAGGCTGCGGGAGATCATCGAAGAATGCAACGCAGAAAGCGGTCTTAACATCCAGCTCATAGAAAACGACCCCGATTGCTTCAACACGATGCTTGCTCACTACGGCAAGTTCAGGAATGCGGTCAATTATATAGCCCTTGTGGGGAGCAAGTCCCTTGATGACCTGGATGAGCGTGCGGGATACTACGGCCAGCGGATAGCTCTCGAAGCGCAGATGCTGGGGCTCAATACCTGCTGGGTGGCGGGGACCTACGGAAAAGGGAAGTGCAAGGCCGATACTGCCGCCGGAGAAAAGATCGTCTGCGTTATAGCTGTCGGCTACGGCGAGACGGAGGGCGTGCCCCATAAGTCAAAGCCCCTCGCTAAGCTGTGCGCTGTAAAAAAGGACGATATGCCGGTATGGTTCAAAAACGGTATGCTCGCGGCGACCCTCGCTCCCACAGCCCTGAACCAGCAGAGATTTTTCATCGATATCGACGGCGAGGAAGCTGTCATCACCGCTCAGAGATTCCCGTTGGCAAAGATCGATCTGGGTATCGTCAGATATAACTTTGAAGCGGCCTCGGGGCATAAATGCAGAGCGAAATGATAAAAAATGGGTGCTTTTTGCGCTGAAAATACCCATAAGCTGAAAAAACACTTTTGTATTACATGGAGGAAACGATCATGCAGTTTATTATCAAAGCCTATGACGGAGAGGGTATGCTTGAAAAAAGGATGCAGGTGCGTCCCCGCCATCTTGAGGGTATGGCAAAGCTGGGCAGACATATCATCTGCGCCGGCGGCCTGCTGGATGATGAGGGGAAGATGAAGGGCTCGGCTCTGGTGGTTGAATTCCCTGACCGCGCCGCTGTCGATGAATACCTTTCAAACGAGCCCTATGTGATCGAGGGCGTATGGCAGAAGATCGAAGTCGAGACAATGAATGTAGTCCTTCTGAACGGCGAGAAGTTCGGGAAGTGAGGGCAGTTTTGGCGAATAAAAGCGTCTGTGAGGGATCACGGACGCTTTTTCTGTGTTCAGAGCTGATATTTTGATGAAAAGTAGTATAGTACCAGTTTGCGGTATTATATGTGTAGATTTTCTCTTTCGGGTGTAGTATAATATCAGACGGAGGCTATAACTTCAGACCGGATAACGGAGGTAACTATTATGTCAAAAAGACCTGAATGGCTTGATAACGCGGTGTTTTATGAGGTTTATCCGCAATCCTTCAAGGACACGGACGGCGACGGTATCGGGAATATCAGCGGGATAACCCAGAAGCTCCCGTATATCAGGGATCTGGGCTGCACAGCCCTCTGGATAAATCCCTGCTTTGAATCGCCTTTGGTTTATTCATCAATGCACCCCGACTTATCTGTCATATTGCTTATCATAGCTGAGATCTCCGCAGACTTCAATACTCTGCCCACCGATACGACCTTTTCGTTCACCACAAGCGCAGGCATTGACATAGCACCATACTCCATGATCTTTTGCAGATCGGTAATGTACTCGACCTCGATACCCATACCCTCCACAGCTTTCAGAGTGTTGTCATAAAGCTGATGACAGGCTTTACAGCCCGAACCGAGGACTTTGATACAGCAGATACCATTGACCTTTTCTCCACAACAGGTCGATGTGACCTCACTTGCAGACTGTGAATTTCCGCAGCAGCAAGTTGTTTCAGCCTTTGTTTCTTCCTTTTTCTTTCCAAACAGTGCCATAATGGTTCCTCCTAAATGATATAGATTTGAATGATATTGAAGAAATATCCCACAAGGATAATTCCGACCGTACAGATTGCGATGAAAATGCCGAGTAATTTCGGCTTGATAGCCTTTTTCAGCATGATCATCGAAGGCAGCGACAGCGTGATAACGCCCATCATAAATGCAAGAACAACACCGAGTTTTGCGCCCTTTGCGACGAGTGCTTCTGCAATGGGGATACAGCCGAATATGTCTGCATACATCGGTATTCCGCATATCGTGGCAATGATAACTCCGAACGGATTTTCGCTACCAAGTACCTTGACGATCCATTTCTCCGGTATCCAGTTATGGATAACTGCACCTATCCCCACACCGCCTATGACATAGGGCAAGACTTTTTTCACTGTTTCCGTGACCTGTTCCCATGAATATTTCAGCCTGTCACGCTTTGTCAGCTCGTTCTGCGGAGCGTCAATGCTCTTGCCGTTTCGGATAAACTCCTCGACCTCACTTTCAAGGTGCAGTTTTTCGATCAGCGTACCGCCGACCACAGCTATGACAAGCCCGACGATCACATATACCACAGCGACCTTCCAGCCGAATATGCTCATCAGAAGAATAAGAGAACCGAGGTCAACCATTGGCGATGAGATCAGAAATGAGAATGTCACTCCCAACGGCAGCCCTGTGCTTGTGAAACCTATAAACAGCGGTATCGACGAACATGAGCAGAACGGTGTGACCGTTCCGAGCAAGGCGGCAATGCAATTCGCACCGATGCCATGAAACCGTCCGAGTATCTTCTTTGTCCTCTCAGGCGGAAAGTAGCTCTGAATGTAGGATATAAGAAATATCAGCACACCGAGCAGCACCATGATCTTGATCACATCATAGATGAAAAACTGCACACTTCCGCCGATTTTTTCGCTTGTATCAAGACCGCAGGTATTCAGCAACGAGCCGATCAGCCTGTTCAGCCATTTCATACAGAGAATCTCGTCTTGTATGAAGTCCCAAATTCCCATAAAGCACCCCCTTCCATAGATAAATTGAAATCAGTCGATTTATTCACGGGATAAAAAGCCGTATTTTTCATACGGCAGAATTATTCGTTTATCAGCTTTTCAGCGATCAGCACGGCACTCTCTATCATCTTAGGACATTCCGTCGCAAAGAGCCCCTTTGCCCGTGCATAAGCCTTGCCCTCGGCGGTGGAAATATCGCAGTCAAGCAGCTCGCGGCAGATGTAGGAGCCGTTCTGCTCTGCGAATTCATCAAGGAAACGCACGGCATAGCTGTTTGCTCTCTCTTTGCTGTCATAGTCACCGTCCTCGCACATACCGTATTTAAGCCCTAAAGCCATAAGTGCCCCCGTACACGCCCCGCAGACCTCAGCCTTGCACATACCGCCGCCGAAGCAAGCTCCGACTTTCAATGCCTGTTTCTTCGTCATTCCAAGCTCCTCGGCAAATGCCGCAAGCACCGCCTGAGAGCAGTAATACCGCTTTGAGAAAAGCTCGCTTGCAATCTCTGTGTGTGTCATGGTTATTCTCCTCTATAATCATTTTTATCTGTGGCCAACGGATATTTATTTGCAGCAGCATTCTCCGCTTTCAGGTACCTTTGTCAGCTCACGCAGACAGTTCACGGCTTTTTCCGTACCCTCCGCAGAAATGGAGTAGTACATCCACTTGCCTTCTTTTCTGCCGGACACAAGGCCGCTTTCGCAAAGTATCTTCATGTGGTGGGAAAGCGTAGGCTGGGTACACTGCATTGCTTCAAGCAGCTTGCAGGCACATTTCTCGCCGTTTTGCAGAAGTCTGAATATCTGCACTCTGTTTTCGTCGCAGAGAGCCTTGAATATCGCTGTGATCTGTTTGTTTGTCATTTCCATATCTCTCACCTCATATAGATGATTTTCTATATTATAGCATACATATCGAAGTTTGTCAATGCGTCATCAACGTTTTTTACAAAGAAGACAGCTTTAATTCCCGAGAGATCAGATAAGCCTGCGCTTGCCGGTGTCTGACATCCTAAAGGGGGATAAAGATAGCAGCAGGCCAGCAGAGAGCTTTGCATATATTTTTCTCTGACCCCCTTGACAAATATAACAAAATGTGATATAATATAGTCAGTCAGAAAAAGTATAACAAGTCCGGAGTTCCATAGCGGGAGCTCCGGGCTTTTCTTTTTGACGTATAAGTTTCCGTATGATTCCAATAATACAGGCGGAAGGATTTCCGCAGAAAGGAGAGGATGCCATGAGCAGTAAGAAAACATCATCCGAGCTGGAGCTCAAAAAGAAGACGCTGGAGGCCTGGGCTAAGATACTGTATCGGGAGGGAAAGATAGACCTGAGCCGGTGCAACAGGATGATCGAGGCGATAGCAAAGTTAACGGCATAAGGAAAAGAGACAAATATAAGCCGCGCAGTCGGACAGGGCTGCGCGGCTTTGTCTTTTCGTTATGAAAGTTCTTCCAGCTTTGACCAGTCTATTTTCAGAGTCGCTGAATCGGCGGCGTACTTCATTACCTTCCGGGAGGGGATAAGGTGCTCACTGTCGTCCTCGTCGGGGATGATCAGGTATGCCCCTTTCTTCTGCCCTATGTGATCATTATAATTTATGCGGGGTCAAAAATCAATACCCGGGGAACAACTTGCAAGTCTGGGAGCATAGGATGCAGGGGAGGTGGGGTCGCCCGCAAAAATTTTTTCTCAAACCACTTGACAAATATAACATTCTGTGATATTATATAGACAGTACAAATTTACTTTGAAGTCCGGAGTTTCTACCGCAAGGGAGCTCCGGGCTTTTTTGCGTTATAACAATTCAGAGGGTCGGCCACAGCGCCCTCTTTTATATAGATCTTCTCCCTCATGGGTGAAAACAAGACGGTTATAACTCAGCGAGAGCTGAGGTGTAACCGGCTTGCAGAGATTTTCCGCGCTCCGTAAGTGCTCGGGGGCGGCTTCGGGAACGTTTCTGCGCAACGTTTCAGGGTACCGATTTATGACGGTAAACGGCACGCCATAAGTGCTTGGCGGTCGGATTGTTAAATTGAGTATTAAGACGGCGTAGTGAGCCCGTAAAAGGGTTGCGCCATTATAAAACTTGGCTGATGCTGTTTTATCATAGATTTTTGGCATCAGCGGTCATAAGCAGGACTTGAAAAGGCTTGAATGGTCAGGACTTGACCTTAAACGTCCGCGTCTTTGTGCTGACGTAAAACTGCACTGCCCGCCGCCGGGAGAGGACCAACTCCCATTCCCGCTTTGAGGAAAAAACAATAGTGTTATGATTTGCGGCATTCGATTTAACAGTCCGAAATATCGTACAGGAGGAGATCCATATGAAAACACGCAACAAACAGCTGACCTATGCCCTGAGGGAGAATCTGGAAAGAATGACTGCTTACGGCGAGAGCAAGTATGCCTACCGTCAGCAGACCAACGAACTGCGCCGGAGAGCCAGGAACGAGCTGATCTGCCAGCACAAGACCCCGGAGGAGATCGAGAAGGCGCTGCTGCATATCGACGCAGCAAAGGACAAGATATTCAGCTACGGGACGATGCGCTCCTATATCAGATTTGTGGCGGATTTCGCCGCATTTGTTGCAGAGAAAACGGGTACCTCCCGCACCTCTGTGGAGGACAGCGTGAAATATATACAGCCCTATGTGGACTACCTTATATATAGGTGCAACTCTCCGAACACCATAAACCTGAAACTCTCCGCTGTCTGCAAGGCCACCGGGCAATACGTTGTCGATTATACCCACCCGGAGCGCAGATATGCCGATGTGACAAGGGGAGTAAAAGCCGCTGTCCGGGATAAGTTCAACGAGCACCGCGCAGCAGAGGCATTGGAGCTCAACCGCGCCATAGGTCTCCGCAGGTCGGAGCTTGGCAGGGTAACTATATTCGATGTTTCCTGGGAGGGCGAGAAAAGCGCCACTATAAGGAGCATCGGCAAGGGCGGAAAGTGCAACGAGACCTATATCACAGACCCGGCAAAGCTGGATATCCTTACGAAATACTATTGCGATGCTATTGCCGACGGCCGGGCAGATCTGCTGACAAAAGAGCAGATGCACCACGATGCAGACCTGCATCACGCGAGAGCGATGTGTGCGATAGATGAATACAGGCGTGTCATGTCGGAGATCAAAGATAATCCCGCGAAGCGTGAGGAGTATAAGAGGTTTATAGTGGAGTTCTTCGCAAAACACAACAAGCCACTGCGGGAGAACCTCGACAAGCCCTATTTTCTCCGCGGAGCAGGGAAGGCTATGCAGGAAAGCCGCGGGCGGGAGTTTAAGTTTGACAGGGTGGCGGTTCTCTATGTCAGCGCAACTATACTGCACCATTTCAGGAGCGATACCACCGTACAGCATTATCTCATCAAGTGATATTTGTGAAAATATCACAAAATGTGATATGGATGTTTGTGAAGAATTTTATCGCAGTGCTATTGACAGATATAACAATTTGTGATATAATTTACCTGTAAGCAAAAGTGTGAAAAGTACCGAGTTCCAAATTTGGGGCCCGGTATTTTTATTTTTGCTCCGAAATATGTAAAAGGGAGGTGGTTTGTCCTTATGGGACAGCGCAGTAAAAGGGCGTATATGCGCCTGAAAGAAAAGCCGCTTACAGCGGCGGATAGTTTACGGATGAGGGATCCTTTCGGGGGGTCCCTCAAAATATTGTGAGATGAAAGGAGTTATGATGCTATGAGCATAAGTATTTCTGCGCAGCTGAACGCTGCAAACATTGACAGAAAAAAGTGGGAGGCAGTCTTTGAAGACTGCAAAAAGATCGCTGAGGCGGGACAGTTTGCGGACATCGAGAGTGTGACCGTCCGCGGGGAGGAACTGGAATGTCTTGTGCCAGTCCGGGAGAAGGACGGTAAGCTGCATATCGTCGGAGACCTGATCCAGGGCAGATGTATTCAGGACTGTGAGCTTGAGCGCGACGTGACAAAGTATATCCTGAAAGGCGTAAAACCGCTGCCCGGAGTTCCGGTATCAGAGCACTTGTATATGTGCCTTTACAACGGGATCAGCGAATATGAGGAGTATTTCGTACCCTGTTTCGACACCGAGACCTTCGGGGCGCGTCCGCACATATATCTGCTGGCAATGGGGGTGCTGATAGCAAGCGAGTTCCCGGAGGCAGCCGTTGTGTACGGCGACATAACTCAGGGGCAGTGTCAGGAGGCTTGCCGTCTGATAAAAGAGGTCACGGGCAGAGATGCAAAAATGCCGATTCAGTATGACTGTATTCGCCTGTTTGATGCGTTCCGTGACAGGGGTCATACCGGCATCGAGCTGCTGGACAGGTTCCTGACGACATATAAAGGCGTCAGGACGGAAGAGGTTTGTGAGTTGCTGAAAAGCAACTTCTTTGAGGATGAATTTACGGAATATTTCAAGCGCCACAACACAGATGTGTTCGGGCTTGTCAAAGGGTGGCTGGAGCTGGGTCTGTCGCCGGAGGGACTTTGCAAAGCGTACCGGCAGTTTTGGAAAGGCTGCGATGCGAAGCAGCTTGTGGACTGCCTTATCCTCGGAAAAGTCCAAGTTAAGGAAAAATCCGAGCTGGAGCTTTACGACTTCACCATACCCTCGGAAATAACAGCGGACACCTCGGCAATGTCAAATGCGAGAAAAACCGCAGACGATATGGATTTTAGGCACCGTATCATCAACGCATATATCCCACTGGAGGATATGAAAGCGGTCATCAGAAAGCACTTCCCGAATGAAAACATCGACCAGTTTTTTGCAGATGCTCTGGCTGGAAAGGGTCGCCGTTTCAAGAAGCAGCGGTTCATTGAGCTGATGTATTCGGTCATCGGTGAGGATGCTCTGAAAATGGATGAGCGCAATGCGGACATCATAGACCCTGAAAAGCTCTATATGTGGGAGGGTGAAAACACCACCATAGACGAATACGTCATCGAGGAGATGAAAGAGGTACTGCGGCTAGTTCTGCTTGAAGGCAAACAGATCATCGAAAGGCATCGGCTCGATGACCGGGCAGGCAGAGAAGAATACATCAAAACACACCTGATAAATCGGATCGCTCTGCCGGTGGATGTGGCCGAAAGTATAATCGACCGCGCAGGCGAAGAAGACTCGACGCTGTATTTCGGGCTTATCGGGACAAATGTCTTTGACTTCTGGGTATCCCCGATAGTCAAGGCTGTGCTGATGGATCCGAAGCTGTACGACTATGTTTTGAAACTTATGAAGGAGGACAATCTATGATCGAAAAAAAGGTGAACAAGGAAAAAGAGCAGGAACAGGGGTTATTCCCGAAAGCGGATCTTGACGAACTGGAGAAAGTATATCTTGAAATTGCCGACCGGGTCAGGAAGCTGGAAAGCCACCTGATATTCAATTTCGTTGACAAGACGCCGAAGCTCCGTGAATACCTGATGGAGCAGATCAGACTGATGTCGGTGGTGGGACACTATGAGTTTGCGCTCGGTTTCAAGGCCGGCGCAAGGCTGATGAGTGAATTGCTCAAGGAATAAGAACGGCGGCTGCATCTGGGACGGTGCAGCCGCTTTTTCTGTGCAGCCTGGTCAAACAGCTGTCAATCGTGACATCGGTCTGCCAACCGCACAAAAATCCAGAGCAATGTGATATATAATGTTCTTTGTTCCTTTACAATATAGTCAAAAATTCAATCCTGACAGCTAAGATTTATACTAAAATGCTGATTTGATCGCGCCGGAAGTTAATCTCAGGCACATCAACTTGACAAAAAGCGGCTATTGTGTTATTATTAAATGGTGTGAGTATGCCCATTTATAATAGGTGCAGCTCCTGTCAGCCTGGTTTCGCAGGATAGAGAGTTTTACGAGAAGTGGAATGGTTTAGGGCGGTTCTTTCTGCTCTGTGCGGATCATATTAAAGGGCGTAAGCTGCCATCGTGGCAGCAGCTATATAAATCCTACCTCAGCTGTCCTGTGCCGTTTGCAAGGCGGCACAGGGCGGTTGGAGGAATGAAAAGGAACGATTAAATTGGAAATAAAACCTTTTGAAAAGAAAATCTGGCTTTCCTCACCCACAATGCACGGCGATGAGCTGCGCTGGGTGCAGGATGCTTTTGACAAAAACTGGATCACTACAGCAGGCGAGAACCTGAACGAGTGTGAGAAGATAGTAGCAGAGAAGGTGGGCTGCAAGTATGCGGTTGGCCTTTCTTGCGGTACGGCTTCGCTTCACCTTGCAGTAAAGCTCGCGGGAGAGAAACTTTACGGTATGCCGAAGCCAAATCAGGGCACACTGCAGGGACATAAGGTCTTCTGCTCTGATATGACTTTTGATGCTACCGTCAATCCCGTGGCTTATGAGGACGGCGAGGCTGTTTTCATTGACACAGAATATGACACCTGGAACATGGATCCTGTGGCTCTTGAAAAGGCGTTTGAGATCTATCCGGAGGTCAGGCTCGTTGTAGTCGCACATCTTTATGGTACTCCCGGAAAGATCGACGAGATCAGAGCTGTCTGTGACAAGTACGGTGCCCTGATAGTCGAGGACGCTGCCGAGAGCTTCGGTGCTACATATAAAGGAGTACAGACAGGTACATTCGGTGACTACGGATGCATATCATTCAACGGAAATAAAATAATCACCGGTTCCTCGGGCGGAATGTTCCTTACCGACAGCAAGGAGAACGCGGACAAGGTGCGTAAATGGAGCACTCAGAGCCGTGAAGATGCTGCCTGGTATCAGCACGAGGAGATCGGATATAACTACCGCATGAGCAACATCATTGCGGGTATTGTACGTGGTCAGATGCCCTATCTGGACGAGCATATCGCCCAGAAAAAGGCGATATACGAGCGCTACAAAGAGGGCTTCAAGGGACTGCCTGTAATTATGAATCCCTATGATGAAAAGAACAGCGAGCCGAATTTCTGGCTCTCCTGCATGATGATAGACAAGGATGCTATGTGCAGGCAGGTGCGCAGCGATAACAAGGCGCTATACATACACGAGCCCGGCAAGACCTGTCCGACCGAGATCCTTGAGACACTGGCAAAGTACAATGCAGAGGGCCGTCCGATCTGGAAGCCGATGCATATGCAGCCGATCTACCGCAGCAATCCCTTCATCACCGCAAACGGCAACGGCAGGGCAAAGAGCAATGCCTACATCAAGGAGACCGGGATGATAGATGTCGGCGCGGACATCTTTGAGCGCGGGCTGTGCCTGCCGTCTGATAACAAGATGACAGCGGAGGAGCAGGAGATTATCATTCAGATCATCAGAAAGTGCTTTGAATAAATCGGGGTGAGATGCTTGAATAAGCTTATCAAAAACGGGTTGAAGATATTCGGCGGTGTTACTGCGATCGCAGTAGCAACGGGCTGTGCAGCATTTGTGAAGGAGCGCATCGACGAAGCAAAGGCTCCGAAAGATGCAAACAAGCACAAGCCTTATGGCGTTTATGAAAAGTACATCAAGCGCCCGCTGGATTGCTCGCTGAGTACGGGTGCGCTGATCGTATTGAGCCCGGTGCTAGGGGTGACGGCGCTGCTTGTAAAGACAAAGCTGGGGTCGCCGGTGCTGTTCACGCAGGATCGTCCCGGTAAAAATGAAAAGATCTTCAAGCTCTACAAATTCAGGACGATGACTGATGAACGCGACGAGAACGGTGAACTGCTGCCAGATGATGTGAGATTGACCAGGTTTGGCAAGGCCCTTCGGGCGACAAGCCTTGATGAGCTGCCGGAGCTGATAAATATCGTTAAGGGTGATATGGCGGTTGTTGGGCCGAGGCCATTGCTGGTGAGGTATCTTGACAGATACAACGATCATCAGAAGCGCAGACACGAAGTCCGTCCTGGGTTTACTGGACTTGCCCAGGTGCATGGCAGAAACGCCATCAGCTGGGAAGAAAAGTTTGACTGGGATGTTAAGTATGTTGATAATGTTACTTTTGCAGGCGATACAAAGGTGATAATTGATACGATTAAGGTCGTGCTGAAGAAAGATGGGATAAGCTCGAAAACTTCGGCTACGATGGAAGAGTTTTACGGAACAGAGGTATAAGGAATCGGTTGTATGAAGGAATTACATATACTTTTCACCGGTGTTGGCAGACGTATAGAGCTTATACAAGCCTTTCGTCAGGCAGCTTTGGTGCTTGATTGCAATTTGAAAATCTACGGAGCTGATATGGCAGGCACAGCTCCCGCTTTAGCTTATTGCGATTTCACACGCAAGGTATGCGGTATGAAGGAAGCATCCTACATCAGTGAACTTACAGAGATATGCCGCAAAGACAAGATAGATTTACTTATACCCACCATAGATACCGACTTGCTTGTACTTGCCGAAAGAAAAGCAGAAATAGAAGCAGTCGGGACAATAGTACTGATAAGCGCTCCCGATAAAATACGGATATGCAGAGATAAGAACAACACATCGCAGTTCTTTGTTGACTGCGGGTTGAAAGCTCCGATGCCAGTCAATGATTATAGACTTTATAACGGCGACTTTCCCGCATTTATAAAACCAAAAGATGGAAGCAGTAGTATCAATGCTTTTAAGGTCGATACTCCCGAAGAACTTCCGGTATATGCCGAGCAGATTGAGGACTATATCGTTCAGCCTTTCGTTGCAGGCACAGAGTATACGATAGATATTTTCTGCGATTTTAATGGTGAGCCTGTTTATATCGTCCCTCGGGAACGGATGCAGGTCAGAGCAGGAGAGGTCTTGAAGACCAAGATCTGCCTTGACAGAAAAATGATCGAGGAAGCAAAGGCTCTTATAAAAGAATTCAAGCCCTGCGGCCCGATGACGGTGCAGCTTATCAGAGATGATAAGACGAGAGAGGATTTCTATATAGAGATCAATCCCCGCTATGGCGGCGGTGCTCCCCTTTCGATGAAAGCTGGCGCAAGATCGGCAGAGACAGTACTTAAAATGCTGCTTGGTGAAAAAACATCATACAGCGAGTTCGGAATTGAAGACGGCGCTGTTTACAGCAGATTTGATCAGTCCGTGTGCATTACCGAAGGCAAGGGACAGATAAAAGGTGTAATTTTCGATCTTGATGATACGCTATATTCCGAGAAGGAGTATGTGAGGTCTGGCTATAAGGCTGTAAGTGATTATCTTGGCGGTGGATACGAAGAAATGCTATGGAGCTTCTTTGAAGCCGGAAAGCCTGCAATTGATGAGTTGCTGAAAGAGCTTAACTGCGATGGAGAAAAGGACAAAGTCCTGTCTGTTTATCGTTCCCATAAACCTGACATTCATCTCTTTCCTGGTGTGGCAGAGATGATTTGTGACCTGAAGTCCAGAGGTGTTAAGGTGGGAATAATCACTGATGGTAGGCCGGAAGGTCAGCGCAATAAGTTAGAGGCTCTTGGTCTAAATGTTGATGATGTAATCATTACTGATGAGCTTGGAGGTATTCAATTCCGTAAGCCTTGTGATATTGCATTTAGAATTATGATAATGCGATGGAGATTGAATCCCGCTGATATTGTTTATGTTGGGGATAATCCTGTAAAGGATTTTCACGCTCCGCAGCAACTTGGAATGAGAAGTGTTTATTTTGCTAACCAAGATGGATTATATCAGGAGAGGATGGATGTTGGTTGTCCATCAGTTAATTCTATTGAAAAACTACGGATGTTTGTAAAGGAAATAAGATAATGAGACAAGAAATAGATCTTTCCAAAACGCATCAGGAATTACTGAGTCTCATGAGTGATATTCATGATTATTTGGTCGATCATGGAGTTAATTACAGTCTGACTGGCGGTTCGTTACTTGGGGCGATTCGGCATCAGGGGTTTATTCCATGGGATGATGACATTGATATTATGACAGATCGTAAAAATTTCAAAAGAATGCTGAAATGCTTTAAGAAGAATAGAAAATATGAGCTTGCACGAGGACATTATCTTGCTCCATGGTTGTACAGGATCTCAGCAGTACAATTTGAAGGTGTTATTACTCCAACAATAGATGTTTTCATTGTTGAGAATTTACCAAATGGTTCTTTTCTTTCAAAAATCAAGCTTTTGAAGTTGAGATTCCTACAAGGAATGCTGAAGAAAGATATCCGATATAAAGAGTTTTCTGCTTTTTATCGTATTTGTATTTTTATAACACATATTGTCGGTTTACTTTTCTCACAGAGGACAAAGTTGAACTGGTATGACCGTATTTCGATGAAGCAGGGAAACCAAAAGGCAGAATATGTTTCCATTACAAATGATTCATTTGGATTGCTGGGTAAAAAATACAAAAGTGATTTGATGAATGACTATATGCTTCACGCGTTTGAAGATAAGCAATTTATGATTATAAAACGGTATGACGAATATCTGAAAGGAAGATATGGAGATTATATGACTCTTCCTGATGAGAAAGATCGAGTACCAGGGCATTTAGACAGAAAAAAAGCAGATTAATATGGAGGAAACGATGAAAAATATAGCTCTTATAATTGCTGGTGGTGTAGGAGCAAGAATGGGACAGGACATACCCAAGCAATTTATAAATGTTTATGACAAACCAGTTATTGTATATACAATGGAAGCTTTTCAGCAGCATCCTCAAATCGATGCAATAGAAATAGTTTGCCTTGATGAATGGCAGGGACCTTTAAAGGCTTATGCAAAACAGTTTGGGATAGCCAAATTAGAGAATGTGGTCAGCGGCGGAAAGAACGGGCAGGATTCAATCAGAAATGGCTTATATGATATTGCTTCAAGGCATACTGATGACGACGACATTGTACTTATTCATGATGCCATAAGACCAATGGTGAGTCAGGATATAATAACAGATAATATTCGTGTGTGTCGTGAATATGGAAATGCTATCACAGTTGTTCCCTGTACTGCTGCAATGTTAAAAACCTATGATGCTCTCTCGACGACAGAGCAAGTTCCGAGAGACAATTTGAAGATTACACAAACACCGCAGGCGTTTTTTGTTAGAGACATTGTAGAAGCACATAAAGAAGCGCTGAGTAAAGGAATTACAAATTCTGTTGCTTCCTGCACTATGTACATTGAACTTGGCAGAGAGCTGTATATGTCAGCTGGTTCGGAAAAGAATCTCAAATTGACTACATCTGAGGATATTGAAATTTTTAAGGCTTTGTTGAATGCAAAGAAAGATGAGTGGATGCATTGATGCTTTATGAGAGTGTGAAGTATAAAAGAGCAGTTGGATGCAGTAGCCGCTGAGATTCCTGTAGACACGGGACGTTTTCTAATAACTGGTGCCAGTGGATTGATCGGCTCATCAAAGCATTAGGCTGGTCCGGAAAATATGATTTGGAACAGGATATTAGCGAAACGATGGAGATATTACGCGAAATGTAAATTGGAGACTTGGATATGCTTGAAGTTCTAAAGAAACAAGTTTGTGATGCAAACCTTGAATTAGTGAAACGCGGAGTTGTGATATACACGTGGGGCAATGTCAGTGGAATTGATAGAGAAAAGGGTCTGATGGTCATCAAACCTTCTGGCATCGATTATGACGGAATGAAACCGGAAGATATGGTGGTTGTAGATCTCATATCCGGTGAAAAAGTGGAAGGTGAATGGAAACCGTCGTCAGATACTCAAACACATTTGGAACTCTATCGCGCATTCCCTGAGATCGGAGGAATTACGCACACTCATTCAATCAATGCAGTTGCATTCGCGCAGGCAGGCAGAGACATCCCGGCTCTAGGGACGACGCATGCTGATTACTTCTTTGGGTCAATCCCATGCACAAGAGAGTTGACAGAGCAAGAAGTCAAAGAAGCGTATGAACTGAACACCGGTAGAGTAATTACTGAATGTATACGAGAGCGGAGGATAGATCCGCTGGCTGTGCCCGGTGTTGTGGTAAAGAATCACGGACCGTTTAGTTGGGGGAAGGATGCTGCTGCTTCCGTATATCATGCTGTTGTGATGGAAACAGTTGCAGAGATGGGAATAAAAACAATGTTCCTTAATCCGGAAGCAAACATCGCCCAGTATATCTTAGATAAACATTATATGAGGAAGCATGGTCCAAATGCCTATTATGGACAGAGTGATGAATGATGTATCTCAGAAAAAGATGTATGGTATAGAGGTGTTGTATTATGAGCATGAATTTAGTCAATGATGATAAACAACAATTAAACCACATATTAGTTGAGTTGCTTAGAACACTCGATGAGGTGTGCCAAAGATATAACATAAAGTATTTCGTTTTTGCGGGAACGATGTTGGGAGCAATTCGCCATAAGGGTATCATTCCCTGGGACGATGATGTGGATGTGGTTTTGTGGAGAGAGGATTACAATCGATTGATGCAGGTCGCTGACAAGGGCGCTTTTAAACCGCCGTTCTTTTTCCAAAATCCGAATACAGATTCTGGCTTTCCTAAAGGATACTGTAGATTGCGTAATAGCAATACCACAGAAATTCCTATTGTTGACGTATTTGAGAAATGCAATCACGGGGTTTTTATAGATATTTTTCCGCTTGATAATATCCCGGATGATGAAGTAGCATTTTCGAAGCAGATCAGAAATCTGAAAAGAATACGAAATCTAATGAATGTCTACGCAAGATATCATGCAGGAATTGGAACGCTTGGCGCTTCAGCTGCACAAAGCCTTGCCTACCATGCTGTTGCGTTGCTGTTTAAGACCAAGCTCCTAAGTATGAAAAGTCTATACAGGAAATATGAGAGTATAGCGACCAGATATTCGAATAACCGCACGAAACGCGTTGGGGCGATTGCGGGATTGTTTGACAATCAAAGATTTATTTTTGCGCGAAAACCATGGGAAAGCAAGCCAATACTGCTGGATTTTGAAGATATGAAAGTCCCTGTTCCGGAATCCTATGATAAATTATTGAAGCATTCGTATGGAGATTATATGACTCCAAAACAGGAAAAGAATAATCATGGGGAGACATTTTTCTCAGCGACAATACCATATGACAAGTATTTCGAGGATAACAAGCAGATGCTTTATGCCAAAAGGTACAAACTGACTCAATCAGGACGAAAACAATGATTCTATGCTCAAAACAGTCGAAAATAAATGAAAATATGTTTTCCAGAGTGATTAGTTGTAAAAGGACGAGAAGGAGGTGCCGCATATGGAAGATATAAAGACTACCGGAGGCTTGTTCACCGAAGAAAGCCGAAGAATCGTCGTCAGAAATATTTGCCAGGTGTTTGAGTGCTCAGAAGAAGATATTGAAGAGCTTGTTCCAGTGCAGGCTGGTCTTACAAATGTGGTGCTTTCTTTCTGCCTAAACGGTGGCAAATATGTCTATCGCCATCCTGGTCTCGGTTCTGAAATCCTGGTGGAACGTGGACGAGAGACCATCATGCAAAAGATAGTCGAGGATGCTGGAATTGATACCACTCTCATCGCTATGGAAGTGGATGAGGGATGGAGGATAGGTCGCTATATTGATCACTGGGATTTCGATTATAAAAACCTTAATGATATGGTGCGCGCTATAATGCTCTTCCGACGCCTTCACAAGGCGCCTTGCCATGTTCGTTGGAATTTTGATGTGATCAAAAAGGCGGAGGGAATCAGAGATCAGATTGACCCGGATAAGTATGGACATTTCCCGGACTTTGACAATGTCCGCTCACGGATTTATCAGCTTGCAGAGCTGACAAAACATGACGGTATCAGAAAGTGCAATATCCACGGGGACGCCCGCGATGTGAATTTTCTCATCAATAAAGATGAAATTCACCTTATCGATTGGGAGTATGGTGGGTACGGCGACCCTGGCTTTGATATTGGATCGTATGTGTGTGGTGGAGAACATACTCTGGCAGAGATTGATCGCATCTTATTCACTTATTTCAGGAGAAAACCAACAGAAAAACAAAAGCGTCACTTCTATGCGTACATAGCAATTACCGGCTGGTTCTTTATGCACTGGTCGATGTTGAAACTCAGCAAAGGTCAAGGAGTTGGTCCGTTGAAGGAGCGTTGGTATCATTTTGCAAAGAATATGAGCATTGTGGCTCTACCCATGTATGGAGTAGAGGTCGATAAAAAACAGTACGATACTGCGATGGCGGCACTTGTGGATTGTAAATTGGAAGACTTAGGCTTCCTGAATCATGAAATCGGCGTTTTCGAGGAGGTAAAGTGAGATGATGACTTATATTATTCTTGCTGCGGGCATGGGGAATAATCTTCAACCTCTGACGCTGAAATATGCTAAGACAAGCTTCAGATTGGATGAGGAAACCACGGTTCTCCAGCGCATGGTAAGAAGCATCAGAAAAGCTGATAAGAATGCCGAAATAGTTGTGGTTGTCGGATATAAGGCCGACGAAATTAAAAAAGAGCTTGATGAGGAAAATGTTCACTTTGTCATGAATCCGTTTTACGAAGTCACAAATTCTATTTCCTCATTGTGGTTTGCTCGAGATTATCTTGAGCGCGAGAATGTAGCAATTGTTCATGGCGATGTCGTTTTTTCTGATGATATTATTTTGAAGTATCTTACAAGACCTGCGGAATATCCTTACGTTCTTGGGGACTCTTCTTGTGTCCGTCCTGGTGCTTATAATATAGTAGCTAAGGATGATCAGGTTCTTGTAATGAGCAAGAAACTGGAAAAGTTTACTGCGAAGTATTGCTGCATGACAAAGCTTGATCCTGTGTCATCGCGGCTTCTCAAAGAAGAAATCGACAGCATGATCAACAGTAATATGTATGATCAGTATTTTGAAGATAGCCTTGTCCAGATGATCATGTTCCATGACTTCCAACTTTCTTACGTTGATATTGCTGGTAAGAAGTGGTCTGAAGTTGATACAGTCGATGATCTCCTCACAGCGCAGGAGATTCACAGAGGAAACTGAAGAATGAACGTAGCATTGATTTTAGCTGGTGGTGTTGGAACCCGATTAGGAGCTAAGATTCCAAAGCAGTTTGTTGAGGTGCTTGGCAAACCGGTTCTGGCTTATACAATCGAAGCATTTGAAAAGCATCCGGAAATAGATGCTATTCTTGTTGCCTGCGTAAAGCCTTACATTGACTATATGTGGGAGATGAAAGAAAAGTATGGGTTCAGCAAATTGAAATGGGTTACTGAGGGTGGCGATACTTTTCAGGGCTCTGTTTTGAACGGAATCCGATATTTGGAGGATAAGGCTAAAAAGAGTGATATCGTCTTGATCCATTTTGGCGCATCTCCGTTTATTACAGGCGATATTATATCGGATTGCATCAGGGTGTGCAAGGAGAAAGGCAACGCAATTTCAACAACAGACTTCTACCTGCTGTCGGGGAAAAAGAAGATAGACTCTTCTGTTTCTGATCCGGAGAACTATACAGAGGAGTATATCAATCGCGATACTGTTGCAATAATGAACACGCCACACGCCTTTAATTATGGATTTGTGGCGGATATGTATAAAGAAGCCATAGAAACCGGTATTATAGATACTGTTGAGCCTCATACGACTACTCTAATGTATGCTATGGGGAAGAAGATCTACTTTGCCATGGGTAGCCAGAATAATATCAAGATCACACGCAAAGAAGACCTGGAGCTTTTTGAGGGCTATGTTCTTGAGCAACAGCGAAAAAGCCAGGATATAGTGAATGGAGACGTGGTAGTTTTTCTTGCAGACGGCTTTGAAGAATGCGAAGGGCTTCTGATTGTAGATCTTCTCCGCCGTTCAGGGCTAAAGGTGGTCATGGCTTCTATTATGGGGCGGAGAGATGTAAAGTCCTCTCGTGAAATCCTTATCCATGCGGATTGTTTGGCTGAGAATGTAGATTATAACAGTGCTAAGATGATTGTTCTTCCTGGCGGCAGATTGGGGACAAAGAATCTGAGTAAGAGTGATATTGTTATTGAACAGTGTAAAAACTTTGCTGAAGAAAAGTATGTCGCGGCTGTTTGCGCAGCACCTTCAATTCTGGCAGGATTAGACCTTATGAAGAAAGCAACAGTTCATCCCGACTTTAAGAACCATATGGGTAAAGTGGAAGTCACGAATGAATCTGTAGTGGTTGATGGGAATATCATTACTGGACAAGGGTTAGGTTCGACCATTCCATTTTCCTTAGAATTGATAAATGTTTTGTATGGAGAAGATATAATGAAGAGAATATCACGAGAAATATGCTATAACTGTCAGGATTGTAGTGGTTTTGCCTATAAGCCTATATAGGAATGGTATCGGGTTAAATCTCATTCTTGTATTCAGTTAGCAGAGATATAGTTTGTTTTTGAGGTTAAAACTACTATATGTGCCTCGTAAACGTGATGTCGGTTTATTATACCTCATTCATCGGTTCATCCTACAACCTCTGATAGATGTTACTTGACAGAATTCGGATGAATAAGTGGGTGAAGAATCACGGCTTCAACTGCGCATACTCTTGAATGGGACAAGGATGAGTTTTACAAAACTGTCCAGGCAGAGAAAGTACCTTATCCTGTCTTTGGAAAAACATATGGCAGATCTGCAAGTATTAGTATATCAAAAGTCTTTGATAAAGAAACAATAGAATTACTGTTCTCCTTTGAAGATGATCTGATGATTTCAGGAATTCCTGGATGACCAGGAAATAGGTGCGGATGTGTTTATTGATTTGATTTCCGGAGAAGTCGTCTCCATGTGAAGCATAAGAATGGTATGATTATTTGCTGGTATTTTAAATATGTCCATCGCTGAAAGGATGATTAATATGGAACTGATTAAACTCACTGACAAAGAACTTAAAGAATTGCAAAGAAAAAGCCTGAATATTGTTAAATATACCGCTGAGTTGTGCAAAGAACACAATGTTAAGTTTTTCTTATATGGTGGTTCTTGCCTGGGAGCAGTAAGGAATCATGGTTTTATTCCATGGGACGATGATATGGATATAAAATTTACACCTAAGGAGTACGAAAAGTTTAAAGTGGTTTGGAGAAAATATGCTGATAAGGAGCGTTTTACCTTTTGGGAACAGAGTAAAGGACACAACGACCATACATTATCTGCTTCTATAAGAGATAATAATACGACATATATTACTGATTCCACGGTAAACTATGATGTAAATCAAGGACTTGCTGTAGATGTTGGTGTGTGTTCAGCTTGTGCTAAATCAAGAATAGGAGAAATTGTTCAAATGATTTGCGGAGCTGGAGCTGGTCTATTTAAAGCAGGAAGGGTTCCAGCCAGAAAAAGTAAAACAGTAAAGACAGCTGCTAAGATTATTCTAGGGGTTTTCAGGACTGAAAATAGCCAGTATTATATGTATCGTTTCTTTGCGAGAATAGCAAAGGCTCCAAACAAGTATTATGATTCCGCAGAGTATGTAAAAGAGCTTAACATGTTTCCAAAATTGAAGTTCAGAAGAGAATGGTTTGACGATGTCAAATGGGTACGGTTTGAGGATACAGAATTGCCGATCCCGATAGGAGCTAAAAAGTATCTGAAGGCCAGGTATGGCAATTACATGGAATTACCTCCGGAGGAAAAAAGACATCCGGAACACAGAATTGTATTTTTGGATCTGAATACTCCTTATAAGAAGTATCGAGGGAAAAAGTATTTTGTTAACGGAAGGAAAAAGTAATGGCTAATATAGGATTGATAATAGCGGGAGGCGTGGGTGCCCGAATGGGGCAGGATATACCCAAACAGTTTCTTAATGTGTATGATAAGCCGGTGATCGTGTATACTATGGAGGCTTTTCAGAAACACCCGGATATTGATGCTATCGAGATAGTATGTGTTGATGAATGGCAAGGAGCCTTAAAAGCATATGCAAAGCAGTTTGGTATAGCAAAACTTGAAAATGTAGTAAGCGGCGGAAAGAACGGGCAAGATTCCATTAGAAATGGGTTATATGATATTGCTGAACGACATCACAGTGATGATGACATCGTACTCATCCACGATGCTATCAGACCAATGGTCAGTCAGGAGATCATCACCGACAATATCAAAGTTTGCAGAGAACACGGAAATGCGATCACAGTCGTTCCTTGTACTGCCGCCATGCTGAAAACTTATGATTCACTTTCTACCACGGAACAGGTGCCGCGGGATAATCTTAAGATCACTCAGACTCCTCAGGCGTTCTTTTTGAACGAGATCGTTGAAGCCCACAAAGAGGCATTGAGTAAAGGTATAACCAATTCAGTTGCATCATGCACGCTGTATATTGAACTTGGAAGGAAGTTGTATATGTCACGCGGCTCTGAGAAGAACCTTAAACTGACGACCACTGAGGATATCGAAATCTTTAAAGCTTTGCTTAACGCTAAGAAGGATGAGTGGCTGCACTGATGATCAAAGATTGTATGACATATAAGACCGCAATAAATGCTGTAGCAGCCGAGATCAGCACCAAAGGCGGAAGAATACTGGTAACTGGTTCAACAGGCCTGATCGGTTCCTGTATCATTGATGTGTTATTAGCTGCTAATGCTTCGTTTGGTAAAGAATATGAGATCTTTGCTCTGGGAAGGAGCGAAGAAAAGATGTTAAACAGATTTGGAAAAAACGATAATCTGCATTTTGTTGTTCAGGATGTGACTGAACCCATAACAGTAGATGGTTTGGATCATGTTATCCATGCAGCAAGTAATGCCGATCCGAGGAGCTATGCGCTTTATCCTGCGGAAACAATAATAACTAATATCAAAGGGGCAATAAATGTCCTTGAGTATTGCAAGAGAAACAATACTCGAGTATTGTTAACATCTTCTTTCGAAGTGTATGGAAAGCTCGAACAAGATATATATGATGAGACTCATTACGGAATCATAGATTTAAATATGATCCGCTCGTGCTATCCGGAAAGCAAACGGACTGCAGAGATGCTTTTTAAGTCATATGCTGATGAGTACAATGTTGATTGTGTTATTGCAAGACTGTCAAGTATATATGGGCCGACAATGAAAAGCGATGACAGTAAAGCCCACGCTCAATTCATTCGCAATGCTCTTGCTGGTGAAAACATAGTCCTGAAAAGCAAAGGTGAACAGGTTCGATCCTATTGCTATGTTATGGATGCTGTAAGTGCTTTGTTTGCCATACTCTATAAGGGAAAATCAGGAGAAGCATATAACGTAGCAAATGAAAACTCAATCGCATCTATTGCCGAACTGGCTAAGACAATAGCAGATCAAGCCGGGACTGAAGTAGTGTTTGAGCTTCCGGACGAGATCGAAAGCAAAGGTTTTTCCAAACCGCAGAATTGTGTTTTAAATACTGAGAAGATCAAAAAGCTGGGTTGGTTCGGGAAGTATGATCTGCAAACAGGAATAAGAGAAACATTGACTGTCCTGACTGAAAACACAATTGCGGAATAAAGTCGAATGCAGTTGATCATGCTGTTCGTCTAAAACTGCGAATAGTTGATTTACCAGCAAAGCAGAGGTGACGTTAAGATAATGGATGCAAAAATTAGTTATACCAGCCTATCATCAGACGGTGCAACACTGGCAAAAATAATTGCTACATTCAGTGTTGTTCTCACACATTCATACAAGCTGTTTAAATATATGAATGTAGATAATTCCACGGTGTTTTATTTAAGAGGCTTTCATGCGTTTGCTTCCTGTGGAGTCCCGGTGTTTTTCTTGCTGTCAGGATACTTTCTGACGTTTAAAGGCAATTGGGATTATAAGAAAAACATCAAGAAAAAGGTCAAGAGTTTGGTGATCCCATATTTGCTGTTTACAGCATTATACGCAATAATCAGCTGTGTCGGTGCATTGGCACTGCCGAGTTTTTTTGACAACTTCAAAGAGTTTACTGCAAATGATTGGATTATGCATTTATTTGGTATCCCGTTTGTAATAGCTCCGTCCTTCTATGGACCACTGTGGTTTGTAAGAGAATTGCTGGTTCTTAATATAGCCTCGGTCATACTTGTTCCGGTTGTAAAAAAAATCCCCGGGTACATATTATTACCCGCAATGGCAGTTGTATATTTCCTGCCAATACCTCAGATAATACGGTACTCGATACCTTTCTTTATAGTCGGAATGTATTTTGGTTTCAAAAAAAGTATCCCTGTTATAACAAACAATTTTTACATTATAGGTCTGTTTGTTGTTGGATTTGCAATTCCTATTGTTTTTGAAGGGGAATTAGCCTGGAAAATATCAGTTTTGCTTATGGCGATATTTATCATAACAATATCAGAGATGCTCGCTGTTGAAAATAATATCAGAAAAATTGCAAAAATTGCGATTCCCTTCAGCTTCCCTATTTACTTATTACATGAATATCCAATGACTACAACGATGCGGCTACTTGCTATGAAACATATATCTGTACCTTTAGCTACTGCTGCTTTTCTAATAGTACCGTTCCTGATTATTGCTCTATGCGTAATAGTAATATTAGTTTGGAAACGATTGCTGCCCAAAACATTCTCTGTATTTACAGGCGGGCGGTATTGATCAGATTATTGGAGGAAATGATCTATGGCTGACATTGATTTCGTACTTACTTATTTAGATTCTAATGATATAGAATGGCAAAAGGAAAAAAGTAAATATACCCCGGGATCCACATCTGATGTAAACAAAAACAGGTATAGAGAGTGGGATAATCTTCGGTATTTTTTTAGAAGTATAGATAAATTCGCTCCTTGGGTAAGAAAGGTCCATGTCGTTACATGGGGGCATCTGCCTGAATGGCTGAACACCAAGCACCCTAAGATCCATATTGTAAACCATAAAGACTATCTGCCTCAAGAGTGGCTGCCTACTTTCAGCAGCAGATGTATTGACATGAATCTTCACAGGATACCTGACTTGGCAGAGCAGTTTGTATACTTTAATGATGATATGTTTCTTACAGGAGCTGTTGAACCGGATTTCTTCTTTAAAAACGGCTTGCCGTGTGATGCAGCTGTATTGTCCGCTCAGGCGTTCAACTTGAACAACAGTGTGAAAATGTATTTTGCACCATACGTTGATACCGGTGTGATAAATAAGCATTTCAAGATCAGGAAAGTAATAAAGAGTGATCTTGGAAAGTGGATCAATTTAAAGTACCGAAGTGAATTGTTCAGAACAATTACTATGCTTCCATATCCACATTTTATCTGTTTCAGAAACTTTCATTTGCCATATGGATATCTGAAATCCACATATGAAGAAGTATGGAAAAAAGAGCCTGAGCTGTTAAGTGCAGCATCCTCACATAAGTTCAGAGACATTGCAGATCCGAATCACTTTTTGTTTACATATTGGCAGTATGTTACCGGAAAGTTCACTCCGAGAAGTGTGAAATATGGAAAATACTATTCAATTCATTATATTGATGATGCCAAAAGTGCGGCAAAAGATATCAGGAGCAAGAAGTATAAGATGATGTGTATTAATGATACTATCATTAATGACAACGATTTTGAAAGAATAAAAGATATTGTAAATAAAGCTCTGCATTCCTTGCTTCCACAAAAATCATCGTTTGAAATATGATATTTGTTTTTTGCAATATCACATTATTATATAGAGGTATGGCAGCATAATATGTCCTCCCGTATGCAGGATATACCATGACAAGTATTAAACTCTATCTAAAGCGTTTGATTTTGAAGACTGATAGAAAAGAGAGGGATAAATGAATACTATTGTTATAGTTTCAGCAGGTACATTCCTTGCATTTGCGCTGCTTGGCAGATTTTTATATAAATGTATTATTAATCCTATTACTGTTTTTTGCGGCTTGTGGGGATTTATTCTTTTGCTGTATAGTTTGCCTTTATATAATTTGTTCCCCGCTTCTTCCGATGCTTTATTGCTTATCATTTCCGGAACCGGAATGTTTTCTTTGGGAGCTTTTTTTTCAACAACGTTTTTTTTAAAAACCAAAAAGAATAGTGTAATCCCTTCAATTGAATCTAATTCAGTAACGATTCGATACGATATTCTTCTTGTGCTGAATGTTATTTCATTTGTGTTCCTTGTAGGTTTTGGTTTCAGCGTTATCATTTCGCTTATTTCAGGCAGTAATTTTGCATATATTCACAAGATGTATAATGTTGTTGATGAAGAAGGAATACTTGGTGCTTCTTCATTTAGCAGGAGTTTCGTTTCATGGATCATTTGGCCTGTAATGCATATGTCTTTGGCAGCATTAGCTGTATTTTCGCAGTGTGATAATAGAAGCAAAATTCCATTGAAAAAATGGTGTGCAATTATAATATTTTCTAATCTTGGTCTGTTTACACTTATTTCCGGAAAGCGATCTTTTTTGGTTGAAGCTATTGTTTTTTTTGTTGTAGTTTATATTATGCGCGGAAAAAAAGTGAAACTCAGCCGAAAAACTAAGCTTATTATCATAATAGTTGCCGGCATTCTTGTTTGGGCATTTAATTATATCTCAGTCGGACGTGGTTCCGATTCGATTATCAGCTTGTTTTATGGGTATTTGGTCGGGTGTATTCCACATTTATCAGTCAAGTTGCAATATATGCCGGTATCTGTTGTTGGATTTACAAGTGTTTATGGTTTTTTTCATGCACCGATAACTCTCTGTAATGTTGTTCTGCATTCGGAATTATTATCAAATATACGAGATTCTATGTCCCAATTAGTAGAATATACACAAGAGCGCGTTTTTATAGGTCAGGGAAAGACATACAACGCATTCCTTACGCCTTTTTACTATTTTTACTTAGACGGAGGTTGGGTAGGAAATATACTTTTGAGCTTTTTGTTTGGACTTATATCAATGCATATATATCATAGATTTTTAAAGAAAAGAGATATGTATTCCATAGTCATCTATGTTCTTCTTTTCTTTAGCTTATATATGTCTATGGTTCGTTTTCAGTTCTTTCAGATGAGGTTTGTTCTATCATTTTTTTACGCTTATTTGGTTTTCCATGTTCGTCAAAAAAGATTTGTATTTAGGCGAAGTAAACTCAATTTTAAAGTATAATATAACACCAAAACACGGTTGAGGGGAAATATGGCTAAGAAACCTGGACTAAAAAAGAATTTTATGTTCAGCATCTGTTATCAGATACTGGCTATAATATTACCGCTTATAACAGCGCCGTATATAGCGCGAGTTTTAGGGGCAGCAAATACCGGTATTTACTCCAAAACATTTGCGCTTGCACGGTATTTCATGCTGTTTGCTATGTTAGGCGTAAACAATTACGGAAACCGCGCTATTGCAAGAGTACACGACGACAAAAAGGAAATGAGCAATACCTTTTGGGAGATCTATTCATTTCAAATGTTTTTGGCAATAATCTTTAATCTGCTGTACTTGTGCTTCTGCTTGTTTTTAGCTAAAGAGAACCAGCTCATTTATCTCATGCAGGGAATTTATATTCTTGGAGGTATGTTTGATATCAACTGGTGCTGCTTTGGCATGGAGAATTTTAAATTGACAACGATCAGAAGCAGCATAATAAAGATCGCTTCGGCGATCTGCGTTTTCTGTTTTGTAAACAGTCGTGATGACTTATGGTTATATGCATTGATAATATCACTTTCACATATTATTTCTGTGCTGGCTGTATGGCCGTTTGTATTAAAACATATAGACATAGTTCGCCCAACGATGGCAGGGATCAAAAAGCATATAAAACCAAATTTGGTCTTATTCTGGCCTGTGATAGCAGTAAGCATTTATAACCTGATGGACAGGATCATGCTGGGGTGGATGAGCGTTGATGAAGAAGTTGGCTTCTATACTAATGCAGAGAGTATTGTTACTATACCAACGACGCTTATTCTTGCTTTAGACAACGTTGTGATGCCTCGAATGTCTAATCTTTTTTCCAAGAACGATAGATCTGAAAAGATCAAGTTTTTAATGGACTCGGTTATGATGTTCGCAATGTTTATGGCTGCAGCAATGGCGTTCGGAATTGCCGGTGTCTCGGATATATTTGCACCTTGGTTTTACGGTAAAGATTTTACACGCTGCGGATTTTTTATATTGTTGTTAAGTCCTGTTATTATTTTTAAGGGATGGGCTGGTGCTTTAAGAACTCAGTATATTATTCCTACCGGTAAAGATAAAATATATATCATTTCATTGACCGTCGGTGCAATTGTAAATCTTATCCTTAATGCTATATTAATACCTAAGCTAAATGGCGTTGGTGCTATCATAGGTACACTTGCAGCTGAGTTTTCTGTTTGTTTCATTCAGTTCTTCTTGTGCAGAAAGGAAATCAATCTGAAGGATTATCTTACGAATGGGATCAGTTTTTGCATGATAGGAGCTATTATGTTCTTTGCAGTGGAGTCTTTGTCATATATAAGCTCCAGTGCAGTTGTAACGATGGCGGTACAGATAGTGTGCGGAGGACTGCTGTATGTATTACTTGCATCAGTATATATGATCAAAATCAGAAAGAATCCTGTGCTTGTCAACGAGGGATTGAAAATGCTGCGGATAAAATATCGGTTTAAGTGATCCAGAGGATAAAGATATGGAAGAAAAGAGTTACAAAACAGGGCGTATTGAATATCTTGATATATTCCGAGCTTTTGGTATCATTCTGATGATCATGGGGCATATCAAGTTTGGCAGTTATTTTGATAAATGGATACACGCTTTTCATATGCCAATGTTTTTCTTCGTGTCAGGGTGGTTTTTCAAAACTAAAGAGAGTATTGGCACGCAGATCGCAAAAAAGGTTCGCAGCCTTTTGCTTCCCTATGTGTTTTGGGAGATCTTTCTATGGGCTATCCTTATGATATTTGTGTCTGAGTACAGATCATTGCAGACCTTGCAGTATATATTCACCGAGAATACTTATAAAATACCGATTGAAAACGGTACTTTTGGTATTTCGCCTATCCCGGGAGCAATGTGGTTCCTGACAGCACTCTTTTTTGTTGAATTAATTTATATCCTTTTGGATTGGGTTTTGGGCTGCAATTGGAAACTTCATGTAGCAGTAATATTCATCTCATGTACAGGTATGCTCGTTCCGACATTAATGACTTTTCGTCTTCCGTTGGCTTTGGATTCAGCATTCGTGGGTATTGGATTATTTCATATTGCGAGAATGACAAAAGGCTCCAAGGCAGAAAGGATCATGGATCTGAAGCCATGGCAAACTTTGACAATTGGAGCAGTGGTCAGCATCTCGATCATTATATGCCCGACGATCAATATGCGAACGGGGAATTATAGCTGGTATATTACCTTTTGGATCAATGCACTTGGAGCTATCGCTGCAGGCTGGAATATATCAAGATATACAGAGAAGCTGCTATCTGGCAGGAGGATACTTTCAAGGGTGTCGGGCTGGCTGAAGGAAATTGGCAGGAATTCTATCGTTTATTTATGCTTTAACCAAATTGTTATCCTTGCAGTGACCAAGGGAATGGATATGATAGGCATTAAAGGGATAGTTGCCAAGATGCCGATTTTGATATTCACATTGGCGATCCTATCCTGTTTTGAGGTCTTGATCTGCAAAACCAAACTGAAAGCGCTAATTGGAAAGTAATACTTCGGAGATATGATGTCTATAAAATACACCCCCAAAGGCAAATGCGCTCTTGGAGCTTACGGGTATGGTTTTCGGAGCATTATTTATCTTGTCATCGCAAGGCAATAGAATGGCAAGAATTCATCAGAAAAAATGGGAGATGTGTAGATTTATGAAAATCGCAGTCGCAGGCACCGGCTATGTCGGCCTTTCGTTGGCAGTATTGCTCTCACAGCACAATAAGGTCACAGCCGTTGATATAATCCCTGAAAAGGTGGAGCTTATCAACAATAAAAAATCGCCCATTCAGGACGAATACATTGAGAAATATCTTGCCGAAAAGGAGCTTGATCTGACAGCGACCCTCGACGGCGAGAGCGCATACAAGGACGCCGATTTTGTCATCATCGCAGCGCCGACAAACTACGATCCGAAGAAAAACTTCTTCGATTGCAGCGCAGTCGAGGCGGTTATTGAGCTTGTGCTCAAAGTCAACCCCAACGCGATAATGGTCATCAAATCGACTATCCCCGTTGGCTACACAAAGAGCGTCCGCGAGAAATTCGGCACTAAGAACATCATTTTCAGCCCTGAGTTCCTCCGTGAGAGCAAGGCTCTGTACGACAACCTCTACCCCAGCCGTATCATCGTGGGAACTGACCTTGACGATGAAAAGCTGGTGGATGCTGCCCATAAGTTTGCGGAGCTCTTACAGCAGGGCGCTATCAAGGAAAATATCAACACGCTGTTTATGGGCTTCACCGAGGCAGAGGCAGTCAAGCTCTTTGCTAATACATATCTTGCTCTCCGCGTCAGCTATTTCAACGAGCTGGATACCTATGCCGAAATGAAGGGCCTCGACACACAGGCTATCATCAACGGTGTGTGTCTTGATCCGCGTATCGGCAACCATTACAACAATCCCAGCTTCGGCTACGGCGGCTATTGTCTGCCCAAGGATACCAAGCAGCTCCTTGCAAATTATGCCGATGTCCCGCAGGATATGATGACGGCTATCGTCCAGTCCAACCGTACCCGCAAGGATTTTATCGCGGATCGAGTGCTTCACATGGCAGGGTACTATGACTATTACAACCGTGGAGATTACAGCGCTGCGGATGAAAAGGAATGTGTTATCGGCGTTTACCGTCTGACAATGAAATCCAACAGCGACAATTTCCGTCAGAGCTCCATTCAGGGCGTAATGAAACGTATCAAGGCCAAAGGCGCTATCGTTATCGTCTATGAGCCGACCCTTGAAAACGGCAGCACATTCTTCGGCAGCAAGGTCGTAAATGACCTTGCTGAGTTCAAGAAGAGAAGCCACGCTATCATTGCAAACAGATATGACAGCTGCCTTGATGATGTAAAAGATAAGGTCTACACGAGAGATCTGTTCCGGAGAGATTGATAGGAACTCTAAATGGACAAATATATCTACAAACAATCAGCATACTACCTGATATACCTCATTAGATGTGTGCTCAACAATAAGATCCCTGCAAAAGAAACGCTCGACAAGATGGATTTGTCGAGCGTTTTTGACGTAGCGAAAGCTCATTCGCTGACGACTATCGCAGCGTATGCTCTGGAGTCGGCAGGGATATATGACAAGGACTTCGAGGAAGAGAAGAACAGGGCGATAAGAAAAACTATTATTCTCGATTCCGAACGTGAGTGTATTTTTTCAGAGTTTGAAAAAGCCGGGATATGGTATTTGCCACTGAAAGGCATAATCCTCAAGGAGTATTATCCCGCTTTCGGTATGCGGCAGATGGCGGATCATGATATTTTAATTGACAGAACTCGGCAGAAGGATATAAAGGATATTATGCTGTCTTGCGGCTTTTATGTGAAGACCTATAACAAGAGCAAGCATGATGTATATTTCAAGAAGCCGGTCTGCAATTTCCAGATGCATATTTCACTTTTTGAAAAAGATGACACTGACAAGCGGTATTGCTACTTCAAAGACATTGACAAGAGGCTGATCTCAGACAGCACAAGCAGTTTCCGCCGCAGCTTTACCAAAGAGGATTTTTATCTGTATATCAAAGCACATGAATACAAGCATTTTACGTCTTCCGGTACAGGTCTGCGTAATCTTGTGGACAATTATGTTTTCGATAAAAAATATGGAAACGATCTTGACTGGGATTATATCAGAGCCGAGCTGGTCAAACTCGGTATGCTTGACTATGAGCGTGAAAGCAGGGAGCTTACGATCAAGCTGTTCGACGGCATAAAAATGACCGACCGCGAGAAAGAACTCCTTGATTATTATATCTTTTCCGGTACATACGGGAATACTAAGAACTCGATCTCTAACATCCTGAAAAAAAACGGCGGCAGCAAGGCAAGATATATCAAGGAGCGATTGATCCCGCCGGCAGCGGTGATAAAAAAGCGGTACCCGATATTCTATAGATATAAGGTATTGCTGCCACTCCTACCTTTATACAGAGCCGCATTTGGACTCATCAAAAACAGGAGAAAGGTATCTTCCGAGCTTAAAGCGCTGATTTATTTATAAATCCAAAGCACCTCTTGCAGGTGCTTTTTTTTTTTCACACCTCTTCAGTAAATAAGGGGTGTTTTTTTATGCCGCCGTAAATGTTAATTTGGCCAAACTTATTTACAAAAGATTTTCTTTTTAGGGCAAACTTTGCCTTTGTGGGAGATAAAACGAATGGTATTATAAGCTTGTTTCACAGAATTCTGCAGAATTTTGGACATAAAGCGCATGCTCTTGGAAAATTTTGACAGAATGCTTTTCAGGGGCTTTCTTAAGTGCGTGCTTTTTTAAGGTGATAACTATGAATTCTGTTTTGGAATTAAATCAAATATTAACTATGTCAACGCCGGAGCTCTCATTGTATATACAGCATATTCAATCTGAATCCGTATCGAGGCTTGTAGAACCATTTAATGTGCAGCTAAAGCGCTGTTATAAAAATATCCAAGTTATTGGATGGAAAGAACGAAAGCAATTATCTTATAATTCTCTTGCGGATCTTATAGGAAAATCAAAAAATCAGATCAATAATATTATGGCTGGAAAATCATGCAGCAAAACAACATTGATTATTCTATGCTTGGCAATTGGTATCCAACCCATTGACAGTATATCAATACTATCATCGGCTGGATATGGGTTCAATGTGCACGAGATTAAAGATGCAGTGCTGCAGCATGCTTTATTTACATACTATTCCGCACCGTACGAATTGATATGGAAATTATTATCAAAGGCAAGCGTAATTGATAGGAATCAATATGCTCCTGCGACACAAGTTATTGATTGAACTTCAACAGTCTGTTCGTTTTTGAGCAGACTGTTTTCTTTGCCAGCCTAAAAAACTATTTCAAAGAAACAATTGAAAAAACCAATAGTACAATTTGAATTATTACAAGTGCGCCATTATAAGTATGCGTAAGAAGGGTAGCTACGCAGATATTCAGATCAACTGTGCCGCTCATTACACAGCATATTCCTAACCTCGTAGTATTCTGCTCATTGGAAGTATCAGCAAAAGCAAGATTGTTACACTCAGTCAAGAGAAAAGGTACAATTTGAATTGGGTCGTAATTATGGTTGAGATGTGGTATTATTAAAATGTAAAGAGAGGAACAACAAAACGCAATATCATCTAAGCACAGAAAGGAGGTGAAACAGGCAATGTCAAAACAATATAATTATCATTCCGATAATCCTTCTTTCCTTATCTACAAAGACACCGAAGAAGATGTTTTTGAACTGTCGGACGAGGATGCCGGCAAAGTGTTCAAGGCGGTTTTTGCTTTTGCAAAAAGGGGCGAAAAAGTCCCTCTTGATGGCGAAGCGAAGGTTGTGTACCGCGGTATATGCCGGTCCATAGATCGCGACGGTGCTAAATATGAAAGTAAATGCCGCACTAATTCGTTGAACGGGAAAAAAGCGCACCATAAGACCGTCGGCGGTCGTTACTCGTCGGAAACCGAAAGAGAGAACGATATCGCTTTCGAGAAAGACGGCGAAGCAGACCTAGATACAGATATTGATATAGCTGCGATCGAGAGAGCGATTGGTGAGCGACCTGACGAAGAATCCTGCCGGAAGGTCGGTCTTTCGATCGATCAAAAAGACCTTGAATCTGTTTTAAACGATTTCGGCTTAGAAACTGTGCGTCCGTATCTCGTCCACATGGCGATGTGGCAATTAAAGTACAAGAGAAGATATCGGGACACAGCCAAAACGTTGATAGAGTGGATTGCTGAAGACAGAAAAAAAGCGGAAAATAGCAAACCCTCCTATGACCTCGACAAATGGTGGGACTATGCTATGAATCACGTCCCCGACTTCGGAAACAGCGACACACCTTCTCCGGAAACAAACACAACCTGATCAATATACAGAAAGGAGGCACATCCCCATGAAAGCAATTACAGTTGACCCTCAACTCGACCTCAAAAAACAGACCCTCACCGCCTGGGTTTTCATCCTGTATAGGGAAGGCCTCATCGATCTCTCTCGTTGCAACAAAATGATCTCTGCTATCAATGCTCTTCGTAGCTGAACCACCCCTCTCAGCGAGTCCTCGAGCCGTCTCCGTCGGGCGGCTCATTTCAACTTGACAAACCAACACCGGTATGGTATAATCATATCATAACAACGAAAGCGAGGCACGCCTATGGATATATATGAGACCGCCCGCCGCATGAAAGAAGAGCGCAAGACTATCTTTGACCTCGATCTCCGGGTCACATTCTACGCCCGTGTGTCATCGAAAAAGGACGAGCAGGAGAACTCCCTTGAAAATCAGATAATGTACTTTTCAGAGCTTATAAAAAACAACCCCCGCTGGACGTATATCGACGGCTACGTTGACCGCATCCGCGGCGAGGCGGCGTCCAACCGTCCCAACTTTCAGCGAATGATTGATGACGGCAAAGCGGGAGCATTTGATCTCGTCCTCACCAAGGAGGTCAGCCGCTTTGCACGCAATACGGTGGATGGCCTGATCGTCACCCGTGAACTGCTGCGGTCAGGGGTCGGAGTGTTCTTTCAGAACGACAACCTCTGCACCATTGACACCGATGCCGAGCTGCGCCTGACCATAATGCTCGCTATCGCCACCGATGAGGTCCGCAAGCTCTCCGAGCGTGTCCGCTGGGGACATAAGCGCTCTATCGAGAGCGGGAAGGTGCTTGGCAATAACCGCATCTTCGGCTACGATAAGGAAGACGGCCGCCTCGTCATCAACGAGCCGGAGGCCGAAATGGTGCGGCTGATCTTCGAGCTCTATTCCACCGGTCAGTACAGCTCCCGAAAGATCGAGAAGATCCTCTATGACAAGGGCTACCGCGGCCGAGAGGGGACACGTATACACCACAACACGATCAACGGCATCATCCAGAACCCGAAATATAAGGGCTGGTACTGCGGCAATAAGGTCAAGGTCATCGACCACCGCACCCGCGAGCAGCGCTTTCTGCCGGAGGACGAATGGGTGCTCTATAAGGACGAAACAGGCGAGAGCGTTCCGGCTATCGTCACCGAGGAGCTTTGGGAGAGAGCCAACGCGATCTTCCGGGAGCGCAGCGGCGAGATCAAGAGCCGCACCCGCTCGTTCAAGGACAAGAGCGTCTTTACAGGCAAGATATGGTGCCGCGCCCACGATGTACCCTATTGGCGCACAAGCTATTCCAACTCTGTCTCGCAGCATAAGCCGGTCTATCAGTGGATTTGCTCCGAGAAGAAACGCTCCGTAGCCAGAGCCTGCTCTTCCTTCGCGATAATGGAGGATGACCTCTACAAAATGCTCTCCGACCACTTCAAGCTGGTGGCCGGGAACATCGAGGAATACGTTGCGGAGTTCCTGCGCATCTATAAAGAGACCAACACCGAGGTCAATACCCAGCGGCAGATCAACGAGCTCAAAGTCAAGCTGGATAAGGAAAAAGCCAAGCGAGAAAAGCTCCTTGACCTCTATACCGAGGAAATGATCTCCAAGCAGGAGTTCAAGTCCCGCAACGACAGCGCCAATGTCCTTATCTCACAGCTGGAGGAGGACATCCACTCCCTCGAAGCAGTTGCTGCGGAGAAGTCGGACTACGCCTCCGAGCTTGCAAAGATCGAGCAGTACTTCAAAACGATGTACAGCCCCGAGGGGGATATGACTCGAGAGCAGGTGGACGAGCTTGCCCGCACCATCATCGACAGGATAGACGTCGTCCCGATCAACAAGAACTCCATGAAGCTGGAAATAAAGCTGAAAACCGGCCTTTCCACCGATTTTTCCTACGTCCGGGCAGGGGAGAGATACGCCCGGCGTTCCGGACAGATCACCAAGAAGATGATCGATTCCTACAAGCAGCAGGGCAGAAACTAAGCATCGCCGAAAACGCAGCCTGACAAGAACGGGCTCTCCGGAAGGGGAGCCCGTTTTTGTGTTACGGCGGCTCTTTGTTGCTCTTTCACAAAGTCCTCTTTCACGAAAACGATTGCTGTATCAGAGCCGAAGAAATGATAAAAATTTATAAATTTGCTCTTGCTTATTACCGAAAATATGATATAATTAAAAGGTAAGGCAGAGCATTTTGCTCTTCCGTTATCACGCTTATCCCGGCTGCTATCAGAATACTGATCGGGAAATATTTTATATGAGGTGATCTTATGACAGAAACCGAACTCTATAAGCTCTGGTGCGAAAAAGCAGTCGATGACCCTGATCTCGGGGCCGAGCTCCGTTCTATCGAGGGCGATAACGATGCTATCATCGACAGATTCTACCGTGATCTCGAATTTGGTACAGGCGGCCTCCGCGGCGTTATCGGCGCAGGCACATACAGGCTCAATGTCTATACCATCAGACGCGCTACTCAGGGCCTCGCGGATTATGTTAATGAAGCGTTCAGTAACGCTGCTGTCGCTATCAGCTATGACTCCCGTATAAAGTCCGATGTCTTCGCCAGAGAAGCCGCTGCTGTCCTTGCAGCCAACGGCATCAAGGCTTATATCTATTCCGAGCTCATGCCTACCCCCTGCCTCTCCTGGGCAGTAAGAGAGCTGGGCTGTCAGGCGGGCATCATGGTTACCGCCTCCCATAACCCCGCAAAGTATAACGGCTATAAGGTCTACGGCGAGGACGGATGCCAGTTGACACTCGATGCCGCCAATGCCGTTACCGAAAAGATAGAGAGCGTCGAGATGTTCGGCGGCGCTAAGTACGTCAGCTTCGATGAGGCTCTCAAGGACGGCAGGATCGAATACATCAAGCAGGAAGTGATCGACAAGTATCTTGATAAGGTCGCAGAGCAGGGGATCCATACCGATCTCGTTGCCGAGAGCGGCCTCAAGGTGGTATATACTCCTCTCAACGGCACAGGCAACAAGCCCGTAAGAGCTATCCTGAAAAGGATCGGCATCAAGGAAGTAACAGTAGTCCCCGAGCAGGAGCTGCCGGACGGCAATTTCCCCACCTGCCCCTTCCCGAACCCGGAGATCAAGGAAGCCCTCGCAAAGGGTCTGGAGCTCTGCAATACCGTTAAGCCCGACCTTCTCCTTGCTACCGACCCGGACTGCGACAGAGTCGGTATCGCCGTTCCCGACCCGGATGGGAATTATGTCCTCTTCTCGGGCAACGAAGTCGGCGCTCTGCTCCTTAAATATATCTGCCAGGAGAGAACCGCTCTCGGCACTATGCCAAAGGCTCCCGTCGCCGTCAAAACTATCGTTACAACAGATATCTGCAAGAAGATCGCTGCCGAATACGGCGTCGAGCTCAGAGAAGTTCTCACAGGTTTCAAGTTCATCGGCGAGCAGATCGGATTCCTGGAAAAGGATAACGAGGCCGGCCGCTATATATTCGGCTTCGAGGAGAGCTATGGCTATCTTGCCGGCTCATACGTAAGAGATAAGGACGCTGTAGTTGCTTCAATGCTTATCTGCGAGATGGCAGCCTTCTACCGCACCAAGGGCGTTTCGCTCCTCCAGGCCAGAGAAGAGATGTATAAGCAGTACGGCAATTATGTCCACACCCAGTCTTCCTTCCAGTGCGAGGGCGCAAGCGGTATGGAGAGGATGAAGGAGATCATGGCAGGCCTCAGAGCTGAGCCCCCGAAGTCTATCGGCGGCCTCAAGGTCGAGACAGTTGCTGATTATATCGCTTCCGAGGAGACCGACCTCTCAACAGGCGCCAGGACAGCCCTGACCCTTCCCAAGTCCGATGTTATCGCGTATAAGCTGGACGGCGGTGCAAGCGTTATCATCCGTCCCTCCGGCACAGAGCCCAAGATCAAGGCTTACTATACCACTATCGGTGATACCCGCGAAGCTGCAAAGGCTCAGGAAGAGACTATCGCTGCCGATTTCAAGGCTATCCTCGGTTTCTGAGGGCAGCTCAGAACTGGCGGGAAGCTGCAATGCAGACCCTCTTCCTGCTGAAATAATGATACCTAAGGCAACACCGCACGACCCCTGTGCATCAGTATGCGCAACCTCAACTGGCGTTGAGGCACAGATTTTCGTCAGATTGCCTAAATTTGACGCAGGCTTGCAAGCGAAGTTCACTTC
>CAMNNQ010000196.1 GCA_946545645.1 uncultured Clostridia bacterium
CCCCGCCACAACAACGTCCCGCCCCTCTAAGGGAAAGACGGAGCTGAACTTATCGGCATCGTCGCAGGCCGTACAGACGACCCCGCAACGACAGCAAGCGACCAGCGGGAGCGCCGCGTTTCGGAGCTAAAAAACGACAGCAAGCGACCACCGGGAGCGCCGCGTTTCGGAGTTAAAAAAGGAGAAGATGAGATGAAGAGAGCAGTTATCGGAATACTTGCACACGTTGACTCCGGAAAAACTACTCTTTCCGAAGCAGTGCTGTATAAAAGCGGAGCTATCCGTAAATTGGGAAGAGTCGATCACCGCGATGCCTTTCTCGATACAGATCCCATCGAGCGGGACAGAGGCATAACTGTCTTTTCAAAACAGGCCGTGTTCTCCTGGGGAGATGTGTCATATACCCTGCTGGATACCCCCGGCCACGTCGATTTCTCCGGCGAGACCGAAAGAACTCTCTCTGTCATAGATGCCGCTGTGCTTGTCATCAGCGGCACAGACGGAGTCCAGAGCCATACCGAAACTCTCTGGAGATTGCTCAGAAAATACCGTATCCCGGTGTTCGTTTTCGTTAATAAGATTGATATGCCCAATGCCGATAAGGGCTTTGCCTTGCGCTCCGCCCAGGCAAGACTCTGCGAGGGCTGTGTCGATATGACCCGCCCCACAGAGGAATTGGCAGAATCACTGTCAATGGTCAGCGAGGAGCTTATGAACGAGTACCTCGAGACCGGCACCGTCTCTGATGAGAGTATTCGCACCGCTGTGCTCGCAGGGCAGGCTGTCCCTTGCTATTTCGGCTCCGCCCTGAGACTCACCGGCATAGAAGCTCTGCTGGACGGTATGAACAGATTTATCACTCTCCCTGAGCCGAGAGAGAAATTCTCAGCCAGAGTATATAAGATCTCCGAAGACAGCTCCGGCGCAAGACTGACATTTATGCGTATCACAGGCGGCAGCCTCTCTGTACGGGATGCTCTTACCTATACAACCCGCAGCGGCGAGGAGCTGACAGAGAAGATCAGCCGTATAAGGATTTACAGCGGCGAGAAATATCAGAATACCGAGTGCGCCAGTCAGGGCGAGATCTGCGCCGCTCTCGGGCTTTCCGGCTGCTACGCCGGGCAGGCTCTGGGCGCCGGCGGGGGAGAGTTCATCCCCCTGACAGAGCCTGTCCTGAGCTGCTCTGTAAAACCCCCTGAGGGCGTGGATGACCATACTATGCTCCGGGCTCTGCGTATAATGGAGGACGAAGACCCCACCCTTGCCGTCAGCTATAACGAGCAGACCAGGGAGATCAGCCTCTCGCTTATGGGAGAGGTGCAGGGAGAGATCGTGAAACGTATCCTATCCGAGCGCTTCGGGATAGAGCCGGAGTTCGGAGAAGGGAAGATCGCTTACCGGGAAACGATAGCCGAGCCTGTGGAGGGAGCGGGTCATTTCGAGCCCCTGCGCCATTACGCCGAGGTGCATCTGCGGCTGGAGCCCCTGCCCCGCGGCAGCGGCCTGGAATTTGCCTCCGAGTGCAGCCTCGATCAGCTGGGGAGAAACTGGCAGCGGCTCATACTGACACATCTGAAAGAGCGTGTCCATAAGGGAACCCTGACCTGTTCTCCCATCACAGATATGCGGATAGTCCTGACCGCAGGAAGAGCGCACCTCAAACATACCGAGGGCGGAGATTTCAGGCAGGCTACCTACCGCGCAGTAAGGCAGGGCCTGCGCTATGCCGAGAGCATCCTGCTGGAGCCCTATTATTCCTTCCGCCTTGAGATACCAGCCGTCAATACAGGCCGGGCACTGACCGATCTTGATAAAATGGGAGCCACAGTCTCTCCCCCGGAGACCGACGGCGAGAACTCTGTCCTCACCGGGCGCGCGCCGGTTTCGGCATTCAGGTCTTACCATACCGATGTCGCGGCTTACAGCAAAGGCCTGGGGAGACTGTTTACAGAGGCCGACGGCTACGATGTCTGCAACAACGCCGAACAGGTCATCGCAGACATAGCCTACGACCCGGACAGCGACCTCCGCAATACTGCCGACTCCGTCTTCTGCTCACACGGCGCCGGGCACGTCGTCCCCTGGAACGAAGCGAATGCCTTTATGCACGTCAGCACCGAGCCTCCGCGGTCTGTTGAGGAGGAAGCCCTTGAGATCCGGGAGAGGGCAGACAGTTTCGTAAAACGCGCCGCCGACGATAAGGAGCTTATGGCTATCTTTGAGCGCACATACGGAAAGATACAGCGCAAAAAAGAGCAGGCTATGCGTACCCCGAAGGAGCCCCGCACCGACCGTTCCAGGCCGCGCCCTGTCCCCAAGGGGCCGCTCTATATCCTGGTTGACGGTTATAATATCATTTTTGCCTGGCCGGAGCTCAGAAAGCTGGCTGCCAGGAGCCTTGATCTTGCCCGCTCAACGCTGATAAACCGCCTTGCGAATTACCGCGGGTTCATGGAGTGCGAGCTGATACTTGTATTTGACGCTTACAGAGTCAAGGGGAATGTCCGGGAGATCGAAGAGCACAGCGGGATAAGTGTGGTATATACCAAGGAAGCTGAAACAGCCGACACCTACATAGAACGGACAGCGCATCAGCTCTCCAGGGAATACCGTGTCCGGGTTGCGACCTCAGACGGCCTGGAGCAAGTGATAATAATGGGAGGCGGAGCTATGCGTGTATCAGCCTCGGAATTCCTGCGGGAGATCGAAGCCGCCGAGAAAGCAGTCCGGGAATACCTGGAACAGCGGACATAACAAGGCGAAACAGCAGCTCCCGGGATCGCGCAGCGTGAATTACAAAAAAGGGGTTGAAAAAGGGCAGGGAATGTGGTATAATCATATCAGGCTGAGCCGTTCAGCGTGCATTGTGTCTGTATGCTGGATCATATCTTTTTTTGGAGGTCATATAAATGGGAATGTTTGACAAGCTCATCGCAAATCTTAAAGCAAGCAGAAAAACGATCGTCCTGACAGAAGGCACCGACGCCAGGATACTTAACGCAGCAGAAAGGCTCCTCAAGGAAAAGCTCATGGGTGTTATCCTCTGCGGAAACGTTGACGAGGTCAAGGCTGCCGCTGCAAAGGGCGGTTTCGATATCACAGGCGCCGAGATACTTGACCCTCTCACCTATCCCGAGATGGATGCCCTCGTAGCTCAGATGGTCGAGCTCAGAAAGGGCAAGATGACCGAAGAGGAGTGCCGCAGCTCGCTCTCCAAGTCCAACTACTTCGGCACCATGCTGGTAAAGGCCGGCAAGGCCGACGCTCTGCTGGGCGGAGCTACATATTCCACAGCAGATACTGTCCGCCCCGCTCTTCAGATAATCAAGACCAAGAAGGGCTCCAACCTCGTTTCCTCTTCCTTCATCCTCTTCAGAGAGCGCGACGGTAAGGAGGAAAAGATCGCTATGGGCGACTGCGCTATCAACCTCGGCTATACCGATACCGTTGACAAGGACGGCAACGTTACCCTTACTGCCGCCAGAAAGCTGGCAGAGGTAGCTGTTGAGACCGCAAGGACAGCTGCATTCTTCGGCATCGACCCGAAGGTAGCAGTCCTCAGCTTTTCCACTTACGGCTCCGGCAAGGGAGGCACAGTTAAGCTCAGCCACGATGCTGTTATCGAGGCAAGAGCTCTTGACCCCGAGCTGGTCATCGACGGCGAGTTCCAGTTCGACGCCGCAGTTTCCGCTGAGGTCGCCAAGACCAAGTGCCCCGACAGCAAGGTAGCAGGGCAGGCCAACACCTTCATCTTCCCCCTTATCGAGGCAGGAAACATCGGCTATAAGATCGCACAGCGTCTCGGCGGATTTGAAGCCTACGGCCCGATCCTCCAGGGGCTCAACGCTCCCATCAATGACCTCTCCAGAGGCTGCAACGCCGACGAGGTCTACAAGATGGCGATCATCACCGCAGGTATGGCATAAGGCTCTGAAGTTAATATATGTCAAAAAGACCGTATATCCTCCCGCCGGCAGGCAGTGTGGATATACGGTCTTTTTGTCAGTCCCGGGCAGGGCTGCCCGCAGATAGTTTTATTCTTACCGTCAGCTCCCCTTTATCCGTTTCAGCAGTGATGCTGCCGCCGTGAAGCTCGACTATCCTCTTGGCTATTGCCAGACCAAGGCCAGCTCCGGAGGTGTCACTGCGGGCGCTGTCTTCTTTGTAGAAACGGTCGAACATATTGGCGGTGTCTACCCTTGCGCCCTCCGCAAGACGGTTGCTCAGCGAGATCTCCATTTCTCCGCCGCTGATACGGCTCGTATACCTGACTTTGGTCCCCGGGGCAGCGTATTTGATGACATTTGCAAAGAGATTCTGCATCACCCTTGCGAAGCGCTCGTAATCGAGCTGCATCATATAGGGATTTTCGTCCGTATCACATTCCAGGGAAAAGCCTTCCTGCTCCAGTATCAGCCCCATCTCGAAGCCGAACTGCCGCACCAGCCCGGAGAGGTCGCCCTCCTCTGAATTCAGTGTCAGGTCGGGGGAATCCAGCCTGGTCAGCTCAAAGAGCTCGTTCACCAGCCTGCTGAGACCTTCCAGCCGCCTGTCTGTGACCTCGATGTATTCGTTGAACTTCTGCTCGTCCCTGCAGCCGTTCTCCCTGAGCAGCCGTACATAGCCGATTATCGAAGTCAGAGGGCTGCGGAGATCGTGAGAGACATTGGTTATCAGCTCGCTGCGCTGCCGCTCCAGCTCCAGCTCCCGGCGTCGCTTTTCCCTGAGCTCGGCCGACATCCTGTTGATGCTCCGGCTTATCTTTTCCAGCTCGTCTCCGCCTTTTTCTTCGATGACGACATTATCGCTGTCCTCCGCCAGCCTGCCGACATCCTCGCAGATCCGGCTTATATATTCAGATTTGTTTTTTGTCATCTTCCCGAAGAGGATCAGGAAGGAGCTTATCCCTGCGCCGAGCAGTAAG
>CAMNNQ010000197.1 GCA_946545645.1 uncultured Clostridia bacterium
GCCAGCCCTTGGCAGGTTCTTAGGGCAGAGCCCTAAGCGGGGCATGGGGTAGAACCCCATACCGGAACGCAGTTCCGGCAAGGCGCGGCATAACGAAAAATAAGGGAGACCAAAGCAAGGTCTCCCTACTTTTTTTATGTGGACAAAAAAATGCCGCGCCGACAAAACCCATTAGCCCGCTGACACAGGAAAGAGCGAAGCGATTTTCCGTTTTTTAGCGCAGGGACGCGGCGCTCCCTTCGGTCGATTGCTGTCGTTGCGGGGTCGTCTGTACGGCCTGCGACGATGCCGGGAGGTTCAGCGCCGCCTCTCCTTTAGAGGGGCGGGACGTTGTGTAAGGGATGTTGCCCCGCCCAGACCAAGTGCGGAAACTTCACATCAGCTCCCGCTTAGTTTCGGGGGCTTTCCGGTCGCCCCCGAGCCCCTTCGGGTACTTGCTGTCGTTTATTTGTCGTCTGTACGCCCTGCGACGCTGCCGGGAGGTTCAGCGGCGTCTTTCCCTTAGAGGGGCGAGACGTTTTGTAAAGGGTGCTGCCCCGTCCAGACCAAGTGCGGTAACTTCACAATAGCTCCCGCTTAGTTTCGGGGGCTTTCCGGTCGCCCCCGAGCCCCTTCGGGGGTGCGGTCAACTATTATCAGTTATCTGCTATTCATTGTTAAAATACAAGCCACACTCTCCCGTTGCCCGTTGACAAGGGGGAGTGTGGCTTTTGTGCTTATTGATCTTTGCGGAGTGCCGGTGCGGGAGGGTATGATCTTATACTCTCAGCCATGCACAGGCCATGTCCAGCGCTTCGTAAAGGCTCTGCTTCTCGGCCTTCTTAACTATCGCTTCGTTGGGCGGGATAGTGATGTCTGTCGCCATCTTTCTGAGTCTGACTTTGTTCGCTACGTCGATCTCGCCCTTTTTCTCTGTGCCGAGGATCTCGATCATTACTACAAATTCCTCGTACATATTCCCAAAATAGATAACGTTCCCCTTTCTTACCAGCGGTATCCCCTTATAGGTGAAGAAGGGTGACTTTTTTTCTGCCATGATAACATCTCCTTCTGAATTATTATTTCTGCGATCTGCGCACAATTTTCATTATAACAAGTCCGGCCTGCGAAAGATGTCGGGATCAGGCGTTTTCCTTCAGAGGCTCGCCCTTCTGAAGATGCTCAATGTTTTCGAGCAGAGTGTCTGTCCAGCGCGACTCGACCTTATAGGATGGCCTGCCGTTGAGCTTGACCAGAACTCTTCTGGAGCTGTCCTTGAAGAACTCGACCTTATCTCCGCCGCCGTCCTTTCTCGTTATCTCGATGGTTATGAAGGGATCTCCCTCGATCTTATCGAAATAGATCTCTCTGGTCGGGAAGGAAAGGATATACTTATAAAGATCCTTGAAGAGCTCTACATCCACATCCTTGCCGCTTTCCTTTACCCAGTAAACGGCGTTGTCGTCCTCGTTGCCGTCGAGAGTATAGGCTTTCTTGCCGCTCTCGGTAGTTATATCGACAGCGTTGATATCGAATATCTTATTGGACGTCATGAGCGAGATGACATCTCCGGGGAGGAAGGTCGCCCAGGGGAGAGACTCTGCGGGGATCTCCCAGATACAGTCCGCTCCGCTGATGCCCTCGACATAGCAGTAATAGGATGCGATCTGATCCAGCTCCTTGCCGTTCTCATCCAGAGCGTGTCTTGCTTTGCCCATGATTATCGTAAATTCGATGTCGCCGTTTTTGTAATGCACCTTTCCGAGAGGGTCGGAGAGGCCGTATTCCGCTTTCTGCTCATCTGTCGGGAAGATCTGGGTGCAGGCGCCCGCCGTAAGCCCGAACATCCCGTGTGTAACGTCGGAGGAATAGGTTATATTGAGGTGTGCAAAGATAGGCTCGACCATTACCTGCGAGGAAATGACAGCCTTATCCTCGTCGATATCCTCAAAGGCGACGGTATAGTCAAGATCCTTTCTTGTTATCTCAAGCCTGCCGTATCCGCCGGCGGGCTGGCTGCCGATAAGGGTTCTTGCGACAAGATCCTCCTTGCTGCCCAGCATAGTGTTAAGGTTTGCGGTGGCAACCATATAGACCTTCTTTGAACCGTCCTCGCAGAGATAGCGGTAGCGTGTTTTTGTCGCAACGTCTCCGATGCGGAACTTGCGCTTTGAGTTGTCTTTCAGTGTCAGCTCAAAGGTATTCTTTGTCTCGGAGAGGCCGTATTTTGCCAGATCGGCGGCGCTCTCCTCAACTGTCTTGAAGCCTTCCAGCGAAGCCAGGTCTGTCATCAGCCCGGACAAGGTCTGTATATTCTGGTTGAGGCCTGTGAGCTCCTTTACGTTGATCGCTGTTTTCCCGGAGGAAGGTCTTTCGACTGTAAACCCGCCGGACTCGTTTGCTACTTCGACCTGGATTATATCTGCGGCATCAAGCGAGATTATGGGAGCGTGCTCCGACTCCTCGCTGACTCTGGAGACCACAGCCTGTGAAGAGCTGGAATCTGCTGAGCCGCTGTCCTTGCCTGTAAGCTGGAGGAAAGCCAATGTCCCGCCGAGAGCGGCGACTACGACTCCTCCGATTATTATTCCCTGTATTTTTCCGTTCATCAGATCACCTTGGTTTTTATCTGTTCTTTCTTCTCAGCCAGATCACACCGCCGATGATGAGAACAACAACGGGGATGATGAGGATGAATGTCCACTGCATAACAGATCTCTGTCTGCCTGTCAGGTCGTAAACGTTGCCTGTAATGACCTTGGGCTCGATAACGACGCCGCTTCTGGTCTTATTGGTAACGCCGTTGAGCAGGCTGAGGATATACTCTCTGTTTGTGAACTGCGAATAGCTCAGGTTCTTATCGCTGAGAGCTGCTATGGAGCCGAACACGACGATATTGCTGTAAGTTCCCTTTGCGTCGTTCTCGGAGAAGACGCCCTTTGAAGCGACAGCCGTATAGATCTGCTTGCCTCTCGAAAGGGTCTCGAGATCGAGCTGCCCCTCGGAATTGACTATCATATTCCTGCTGCGGACGCTGGCGCTCTCGGTGGAAGTGACATAAGCCTTTACAGCGTTGAAGCCTCTGGTCTCATACAGGAGCTCTATCGGGCGGGCTCTGTCGTTTATGAGGACGATCTGATCCTTGCTTACGGAGACATCCTGGAGGAAGTCTTCTGTAACGTAATTGGTCAGGGTCTCATAGGGCTGGGTATAGTAATATGTGTTGCTGTCCTCGCAGACAAAGCCGTCTCCGATCTTGATACCGTACTCCGCCAGGAACTCGTCAAGGTTAGGGGTCGCCTGCTGCTGAACGGATGCGCAGTAGAGCATCTGCTTGCCCAGAGCGCCGCCGTTTTCCAGATACTTATCCAGCTTATCCACCTCTTCGGGGAGATAATCTGTACAGGGAGCGGGGACTATGACCAGATTGGTATCTGCGGGGATCTCTGCCTTGGTAATATCGACATCGCTTACATAGTAGCCGTTGGCTTCCAGCAGGGTATGCAGATAAGCAAGCTGATCCGACTCATTTCTTCCTGTAAGGAAGACAGCGTTGGTAGGCTTCGGGTCGGTAACAGCCATAAGTGCGGACATAAAGGCTTCGTCGGCGCGGGAGGCCTCGACTCCTCCGCCCTGTATAAAGAGGCGGAAGGTATTGAAATCGCCGTAGGCCTGGACATATCTCTCCATAGAGATACCCTGCTGACCCATTTCTGTCAGCACCTCATCGTTGATCTTCAGCAGATCGGTGAGCAGCACCTTTCTTGTCCTCTTGACCGACTCTGTCGGGTTTGTCTCGAACATCATGCAGAACTGGGTTATATTGCTGACGCCGTATTCCGAGACTATATCCGGGTTTGAATCTATCTCGACAAAGCGATAGCTTATGCGGTCGTTATACTGCTTATACTTTCTGATTACCTCCAGCGCCTGCTTGGTATAATCCGAGAGGTTGGAGAACTCATCCTCGGAGGAGAAGACTGTTATCAGGACATCGGTATCGATATTCTTGATATACTCTTCTGATTTTTCCGAGATAGAGAATTTCTTTTCCTTTGTAAGGTCGATGGTCAGGGGATAGCGCTCGAAGATGATCGTCGCTATAACATTGACAAGGACTACTGCCGCGACGAAGACTATCGTCAGGACAGTTGACATCATACCGTGTTTCAGGACCTTGACATTGGTATGCTTCTTTTCCTTCCTTGGTTTTTCGGGCTCTTCCTCGTCGTCCTCATCCTCGGAGGGCTTTTCTGCTTTTTTGATCTCGCCGTTCTTCTGGGCCTTGATCGTATCCTTCAGGAGATCCTCGATAGGAGTTGACACCTTTTCCGCGGCCTCCCCGGAGACTTCTTCTGCGGCGGCTTCTGCCGTTTCAGAGACCTCTTCGGCTGCGGGAGCCAGTTCAGTCAGTTCTTTTTCGGTATTTTCCGCTGCATTCTCTGCGGGAGAGGGAGAATTCTTTTTCTTCTTATTCGACATACTATCCCCTCCTTATGCCCAGCGGCGTTTTTCGAGCACCCTGACCGTAAGGAACAGGAATACCACAACTGTGCTGATGAAATACAGCGCGTTTGAAAGGTCAAAGAGCCCGAGTGTGAAGCCGACATATCTCTCGTTGAAGGAGAGCTTGTCAAAGATCTTCGGGATGAGCTCTCCCTTGGCGGCGAACACACCGAGTATGATAGCGGCGATAAAACCGATTATGAGTATCCCTGCTTTCTTTCCGAAGAGGAAGAAGCAGCCCAGCACCAGCGCCGCGACTATGAGCTCGATTATCACTGTCCTCCAGACGGGGCCGAGGTTCGGCATAAGGTCTTCGATGAAGTCATCGGGGATGACCTGTCCGATAGTAGAGAACATATAGAGGGCGACCATAGTTATAAAGCTGATAACAGCAGACACCACCTGATTCTCGGTAAGGGAGGAGCAGAAAATGCCGATAGCTATGAAAGCTGCTCCCAGGAGGGTCAGGCCGACGATATTGCCGACGATAACGTTCCAATCGGGGGAAGCGAAGGCTGCGATAACGACGGCATAAACGACTGTTATAGCGACGCCCATGATATAGATCAGCAGGGCAGCCAGAAACTTTCCGGCTACTATCCCGCCGAGGCTTACAGGAGCTGTCAGCAGGCACTGATCGGTCTTGTTTTTCTTTTCCTCAGAGAGGGTCCTCATAGTAAGTATCGGGATAAGGACGATGAGGATGACCATAAGCTGCTGGAACATACCGTCCATACGGGTAGTGCCGTACTGGAGGGAGGTAGTTGTAAAGCTGAAGGCCGAGAAAGCATAGAAAGCCGCCAGGAAGATATATCCTATCGGAGAGGTGAAATAAGAGAGGGTCTCTCTTCTGAATATCGCGCCCATCAGTCTTCACCTCCGTCATTGTCATGGAGCCCGTCGCCCATAGTGAGCCGCAGGAAAATATCCTCCAGCGAGAGCTCGCTGGATCTCATCTCAAGTATGATGAAGCCTGCCTCCGCGCAGGAGATGAAGAGCTCGCGTCGTATATCCTTGCCCTCTTTGGCTTCGATCCGGAATTCTGTAATATTCTCTTCTTTTCCGGGGCCTATATCTGTGCTGACGACATCCTTGATATCTTTTATCAGCTTGAGGGCCTTATCTCTGTCGCCCTCGATCCTGACTGTCAGCTTATGGTCGGAGGAGAGCTTTCTTGAAAGGTTATCCTCGGTATCGTCTGCGACTATTTTTCCTTCGTTGATAACGATTATCTTATCGCAGACAGCCTGCACCTCAGAGAGGATATGCGAAGAGAGGATAACGGTATGGTTGCGCCCCAGCTTTTTTATAAGTGTCCTGATCTCGATGATCTGCTTGGGATCGAGGCCGACGGTAGGCTCATCGAGGATGAGCACATTAGGGTTGCCGACCAGCGCCTGCGCCAGCCCGACTCTCTGCTTATAGCCCTTTGAAAGGTTCTTGATTATGCGGTTATAGACATGCTCGATCTTGACAAGGCTGCAAATATCCTTCAGATGGCTGTTTCTCGGCAGCTTGCATTTTTTGAGATCGTAAACGAAGTTCAGATACTCCTTTACAGTCATATCAAGATAGAGCGGCGGCAGCTCAGGCAGATAGCCGATCTTTGATTTTGCCTTTAGCGGCTCCTCGAGGATATCGACTCCGTCTATCAGCGCCTTGCCGGAAGTCGAAGATATATACCCGGTAAGGATATTCATAGTCGTCGATTTCCCGGCGCCGTTGGGCCCGAGGAAGCCCAGGATCTCGCCGTCTTCGGCGCGGAACGATATATCGTTGACAGCTTTTTTGTCACCGTAGTGCTTGCTGAGATGCTGCACCTCGATCATTTGCTTATTCCTCCCTTGCAGTCCGAAGCTGCATCATTTTTCTCCATTATAACCTTAACACCGGAATGTGTCAGCCCTGTGATGACTTACAGAAAATCAGGGCACTATCTTCCCAGCTCTCTTGCTCTGGCGGCCTCGGCGGTGTCGGCGGCGATCTGTTCTCTCAGCTCTGCAACAGAGCCGAAGCGCCTTTCGGGGCGTATAAATCTTTCCAGCCCGACCTGTACTGTCTCGCCGTAGAGGTCTCCGTTGAAATCCAGGATATAGGTCTCGGCCAGAGGCTCTCCCCGGTCGCGTACAGTCGGTTTAACGCCGATATTCGTGACCCCGATATAGCTTTGGCCGTTTATCTTTACTCTTGAAGCATAGACTCCGAACCGGGGGACTGTTACTCCCTTCGGGAGCGGCTGGTTTATAGTCGGGAAATCCCAGGTCCTGCCCAGCTCCTGTCCGTGTACTACCTTTTCCCGGTAGCTGAAGCGGTAGCCCAGCATCTCATTGGCTCTGGCTATCTCGCCCTTTCTTATCAGCTCCTTGATAAATGTTGAGCTGACGGTCTCGCCGTGAAAGGCCAGCTTATCGAGGATCACAGTCTCAAAGCCCAGGCTCTCTCCCAGCTTTTTCAGCAGCTCCGCATCTCCTGCGGCTCCCTTGCCGAAGCGGAAATCCCTCCCGCAGACAGCGAAGCGGCAGCAGAGCCTTTCTTTCAGTATCTTCTCTGCGAATTCGCAGGCGCTCATATCCCTTACCTCGTCAAAGGCGGGGGAGCAGATATAGTCCACTCTCCGCTGAGAGATCCTGCGGTGCTTGTCCTTATCGGAGAGCAGCCGCTCTGAGCCCTTGTTGACAACAGTATCCGAGCGGAAGGTGAACACTGCCGAGCGGATCTCGCCTCCGCTGAGGCTGACAGCCTTATCTATCACCAGCCTGTGCCCGAGGTGGACTCCGTCGAAGACGCCCAGCGCTACTGATGTCGGGCAGAGAAGCGGCGTTTTGTCCGCTGTGATATCCTTCATTTATATCACCGTCTAATAAAAATTCCTTACAGCCCTTACCTCGTCTTCGGCGCTGTCTATGCGGGCTATCCCCAGCAAAGCGCCGTCGCTGCCGAGTATACATACCGGCCTGTTATAAGTCCGTCCCAGCCCTATCTGAGCCGAGCTGAGCTTAACGCCGTTCTTATAGAGCCTTGTACGCTTCTCGTCCAGCCTTACTTTTGCGACGCCCTCAAAGGCTGTCAGCAAAGGCCTCAGCGCTTCCTCCGGGGGCATCTCTGCGAGCTGCTCCATAGTATAGCACTCTTCGAGATCAAAGCCTGCGGCGCGGACTCTGCAAAGGGAAGACATCGCACCGCCGCAGCCCAGCGCCTGCCCGAGATCGTGAATTATCGTTCTTATATATGTTCCCTTGGAGCAGCTTATTATAAGGCTGCCCTGACGGGTATCCGGGTCATAGCTTTTGAGCTCCGCCTCATAGACAGTTATCTTCCTCGGCTGGCGCTCTGCTTCTTTCCCTTCTCTGGCCAGCTCATAGAGCCGTTTTCCTCCGACCTTTACGGCGGAATACATAGGCGGGAGCTGCATTATCTCTCCCCGGAAGGCTTTGAGAGCCTCCAGCACCTGCTCCTCGGACACAGCCTCCGGGCATTCGGAGAGGACTTTGCCTGTTATATCCTGAGTATCGGTAGAAACGCCCAGTCTGAAGCCTGCTTCATAGACCTTATCGCTGTCCGGCAGGATATCGCAGGCTTTTGTAGCCTTTCCGACGAACACCGGCAGGACGCCTGTCGCCATAGGGTCAAGTGTCCCGGCGTGGCCGAGGCGCCTGATATGGAGGATACCTCTCAGCTTGGCGATAACGTCGAAGGAAGTCCAGCCCTCCGGCTTGAACACAGGCAACAGCCCGCAGAGCTCTTCTCTGCTCTCGCTCACAGCCCGAGCCTCCCGACAGCTTCCAGTATCTGCGCTCTGACTTCTTCCAGTGTGCCGTGGAGCTCGCAGCCTGCGGCACGGATATGCCCTCCGCCGCCAAACTGCTTGCAGAATGCAGAAGCGTCCAGCTGCTCTGTCGTCCTGACAGAGAGCTTATATACATCCTCGTGCCTTTGCTTGACAGTGATCCCTATCTCGACTCCCTCGACAGAGAGGGGTATGGAGGCCATGCCTTCAAACTCGGCGGGCTCTATCCCGCAGCTCTCCATCATAGCTGTCGTCATAACAAGTATAGAGCACTTGTCTCCGCAGACGAATTCCATATTCTCGATAGCGAACTTCTCGGCCTGGATCCTGCCGCGGCTCTTGATATCGAACATCTTTCTGTTTATGACAGCGAAGCCTATATCGCGGCCGATGAGCTCGGATGCGGCGATATGCGCCTCAGCGGTAGTGTTCTCATATTTGAAGCAGCCGGTATCGGTAGCGATGCCGGTATAGAGGCAGACAGCGACTATCCTGCTTATCGGTCTTGCCATCTGCTTGAAGAGCCTGTAAAGGATCAGGCAGGCAGCGGAGGCCTTGCCGTCAACATAGCTCTCCTTAGCGTAATGCTGGTTAGATATATGGTGGTCGATGCAGAGGTCGATAGCGCCGGGCTCGGCGTATCTTACCAGCTCTCTCCCCAGCAGAGCGGTGTCGGCTATATCCACAGCAATGACACACTTTTCCTCGAATTCCTGGGGCTCATAGCCCTCATAGAGGAAATGGTATCTCTCGGGAAAGCCGTCGCTGTTCCTGACATTTGCCTTCTTGCCCATCTCTCTCAGATAAGCGCAGAGGCCGAAGCCTGCTCCGAGGGTATCTCCGTCGGGGCTTTTATGGGTCAGTATGGTGTAGCAGTCATGCTCTTCAAGAAATTTGCCGATAAGCTCCAGTTCCATAATGCTTCACATCCGTTCTATCCTGAAAAATCTTTCCGTATTCTCCCTCAGGCGGGGCAGCAGCTCCGCTTCGGGGATATCCATATATCTTGCCAGCTCGGCAGTGACATATCTGACATTTCTTGGGTGGTTGGGCCTGCCGAGGCCCTTGATGTTCCGGGGGATGAGATAGGGGGCGTCTGTCTCGGCCATTATCCTGTCCGGCGGGATGAGCCTGACGGCCTCCCGGAGGGCCTCAGCCCGTCTGTCGTCGCAGATCCAGCCTGTTACTCCGATACAGAATCCCATATCCAGATATTTTTCGGCTTCCTCTGGTCCTCCGGTAAAACAATGCACTACAGAGCGTCTGCAAAGCTCCTTATGTCCGGAAAAGGCTCTGATAAGATCTTCTGCTGCCCTGCGTTCGTGCAGGAACATAGGCTTGCCGGTTTCCTCTGCCAGGGCGATATGCTTTTCAAGGCAGCGGAGCTGATCCTCTTTCGGGGAGAACATCCTGTCATAATCCAGGCCGCATTCCCCGACAGCGACAACTCTTTCATTCTCCAGGAGCGCCCTGAGCCTTGCGAAGTCGCTTTCTCCGGCTCCGGCAGCGCAATGGGGGTGTATCCCGGCGGTAGCGTAGCAATCGTGGGTCTTTACGAACCCGGCGGCTGCCTCACTGCTCTTCATATCCGAGCCGGTTATGATGAACATCACCGAGGCATCGAAGGCCTCCTGCGCTATCCTTTCCGGGTCGGGGAACTGCGAGGAAAAGAGATTGAGCCCGATATCGTAATACTCAGGCTTCATCATCGCTCTCTTCCTCTTCCGGGGAGTTTTCCTCCTCCGGCTGCTCGCTCCTGATGTTTTTCAGCTTTTCAAATATCCTTGCCGAATACTCGGCGGAATCGTCAGCGACGAATTTCAGCTCCGGAGCTTTTCTAAGCCCCAGAACATTCGAGATCTCTCTTTTCAGGTATCCCGAAGCGCTCTCGAAGCCCTTGACCGCTTCCTTGGCGCGGTCGAAGCCTTCCAGAGACGAAATATACACCTTGCAGAAGCTGCCGTCGTTTGCGACCTCGCATCTTACGACGGTCAGCATATCTCCGCCTTTTATTCTCGGATCTTTAAGATCCTGCATCTTGCCCGAGACTATCCTTCTGATATCCTCGGCCATTCTGCCTGCTTTATGTGATGCCATAATTATCTCCTTATTCTTTATGTGGGAACCGCCCCCGGACCTCCGGCTTTGCCTCTCCGCCGATCATCTGCATGGTCAGGCCGCAGTCTCCGATCAGCTCGCCTGTATCTTTTAAGCACACTGCCCACAGCCCGAAGCCGAAAACGCGGTATCTTCCGATATTCCGGTCTATTCAGCCGCGCACTCTCTCCTCGTCAAAGGAATAAGGGCAGTACTGCACAGTGCTCCTGTCGGCCAGCACCTTATAAAGCGCATCAAAGTCAGCTTCTGTCATCTCACGAAGGATGAGCCTTTCGGTCTCGATAATGATACGCATTTTCAGAACTGGTCGTCGTTGAGCCTTACATAGGAGCAGTCTGCGACCTTGAAGGTCAGCCTGTCGGCCTCATCCTCCGACTGTGCGATGACGAATTCGTTTTTATCATAGCTGTAAAGTATGCCAATGAAATCCCTTTCGCCGTTTACAGGGCGGATCGTGCGCACTCTTACTTCATCGCCTATGCAGACGATGAAATGTTCCGGGCGTCTGAGGTCGCGCCCCAGCCCGGGGCTGCCTACTTCGAGGATATAGCTCTGCTCGATGGGGTCTTTCTCATCCAGCAGCTTGCTCAGCGGGCGGGTCATAGCCTCGCAGTCGTTCATATCGACTCCGCCGTCCTTGTCGATCAGCACCTTCAGATACCATGAGGCGCCTTCCTTTTCAAATCTTACGTCCCAGAGGAACAGCCCGAGCTCGTCGCAGAGGGGCTGCGCCAGCTCTCTGACTTTATCAACTGTTGCCATTTTGATCTCCTTTTTCAGCTCCGTTGTCGCTTGATGCCGTCTTCACCTCAGGGGTATGCACGCGGTATTACCGGTGCTTACTCGCGATACTCTTCGAGCTGATATGCTTCAAAGATATCGCCTTCCTTGATATCGGTGAACTTTTCGAGGGTTATGCCGCACTCATAGCCTTCTGCGACTTCCTTGACATCGTCCTTGAAGCGCTTGAGGGAGGACATTTTGTCATCCGCAACGATGATACCGTCGCGCACGACTCTGATAAGATCGTTCCTGCCGATCTTTCCGCTGAGGACATAGGAGCCTGCAACGTTGCCGACAGAGCTGATCTTGTAGACCTGTCTTACCTCAACTCTTGCAGTATCTATCTCGCGGAACTTAGGAGCCAGCATACCCTTCATAGCGGTAGTGATCTCCTCGATAGCGTCGTAGATTATCCTGTAAAGGCGGATATCGACTCCGTCGCGCTCGGCGTTCTCCTTGGCTACCGGGTCAGGTCTTACATTGAAGCCGACGATGATAGCGTTGGAGGCATTAGCCAGCATAACGTCGCTCTCGTTGACAGCTCCGACTGCTCCGTGGATGACTCTTACTCTTACTTCCTCGTTGGAGATCTTCTCCAGGCTCTGCTTTACAGCCTCGACGGAGCCCTGAACGTCGGCCTTGACGATGATAGGCAGCTCCTTGATCTCGCCCTCGCTGATCTGGCTGAAGAGGTTGTCGAGAGTTACCTTGCTGGCCTTCTTGAATTCCTCTTCCTTGGCCTGATGTCTTCTCTGCTCGACCAGCTCTCTTGCCAGCTTTTCATCCGCAACGGCGTTGAAGGTATCGCCGCTCATGGGGACTTCCGCAAGGCCTGTGATCTCGACAGGAGTCGAGGGGCCTGCTTCTTCTATCTTCTGGCCCTTGTCGCCGGTCATAGTTCTTACTCTGCCGACAGCAGTGCCTGCGATGATGACATCTCCGGCATGGAGCGTACCGCCCTCGACGAGCACTGTAGCTGTCGGGCCCTTGCCCTTATCCAGCTTAGCCTCAATAACAGTACCCTTAGCGGCCTTATGGGGATTGGCTTTCAGCTCCTTGACCTCAGCGACCAGCAGGATATTCTCCAGCAGGTCGTCGATGCCCATACCTGTCTTTGCCGAAACGGGAACAGCGATAACGTCGCCGCCCCACTCCTCAACAACGAGGCTGTGCTCTGTGAGCTCCTGCTTTACTCTCTCCGGGTCTGCGCCCTCCTTATCCATCTTGTTGATAGCGACGATGATGGAAACTCCGGCGGCCTTGGCGTGGTTGATAGACTCAACGGTCTGGGGCATGATACCGTCATCCGCAGCGACTACGAGGATAGCAATATCCGTGATATTGGCGCCTCTGGCTCTCATAGCGGTGAAGGCTTCGTGTCCCGGGGTATCCAGAAAGGTGATCTTCTTATTCTTATACTTGACCTGATAAGCGCCGATATGCTGAGTGATGCCTCCGGCCTCGCCCTCAGCGACATTGGCGTTTCTGATCCTGTCGAGGATAGAGGTCTTGCCGTGGTCAACGTGGCCCATAACAACGACAACAGGGCAGCGCTCCTCCAGATCCTCCTCGGCGTCGGCTTCATCGGTGATGAGCCTTTCCTCGATAGTAACGATAACTTCCTTCTCGACCTTAGCGCCCAGCTCTTCGGCTACCAGCGCTGCGGTATCGAAGTCGATAGTTTCATTGATAGAAGCCATAACTCCGAGACCCATCAGCTTTTTGATGACCTCGGAAACAGTTACCTTCAGCCTGGTAGCCAGCTCGGAAACGACTATCTCATCCGGGATAAGGACTTTGAGCTGCTGCTTTCTGGCCTTTTCCAGCTCAAGGCGGCGCAGCCTCTCCTTCTCGGTCTCGGCCTCGCGCTTTCTTGCGCCCTGGTTCTGCTGCTTCTTATACTGCTGTGATTTCTGGGTCAGCTTCTGTTTCTTCTGGAAGTTATCCTTGCTGCGGTTCTGCTTGGTATTGGCAAGGTTATCGTATTTCTCGTTATACTTATCCAGCTCGATATAGCTGCCGCGGGTATCGACATTTCTTCTGCCGCTGCCCTCGTTCTGCTCGGAGACAGTATATCCCTCCTCGGAAGCGGAAGACTTGGAGCCTCCGATAAAGGTCCTGACGCCGTGCTCCTGTTTTTTGGCCTGTTTCTTCTGCTCCTTGCGCTTTTCGGGCTTCTTTTCCTCCGGCTTTTTCTCTTCCGGCTTTTTGGGCGCAGGCTTTTTCTCCTCGGGAGCCTTTGCCGGCTCTTCCTTCTTCTCGGGCTCCGGCTTCTTTTCCTCTGCGGCGGGCTTAGGCTCTGCTGCGGGGGGCTTAGGCTCTGCTGCGGGGGCCTTGATCTCCTCGGGAGCTGCTTCCTTAGCGGCAGGCTTTTCCTCTGCGGGCTTCTTCTCTGTCTTCCTGGCAGCCTTGGGCTTACGCTCCGGCTCGCCCTCGGGCCTTATGTTATTGGCAAAGAAGTCGTCGAAATTATCCGACTGATTTTTCTGTGTAAAGTAGTCAAAGACATAGCTCACCTCTTCGGGAGTCAATGCCGAGACTGTCTTTTTGCGCTCGCCGCCGAGTGCCTCAAGGCATTCGACGAGCTCTGCGCTTGTCAGCTTCAGGTCTTTTGCAAGTTCATTGAGCTTATATTTCTTAGTTGTTGCTGCCATTTATCTGGTCCTCCATTCGATCGGTCTCAATTCTGTCAAGCCCCTCGGCACAGCTCTTTGCGAAGCCCTTATCGCTTACAGCGATTATCCCGCTCCGTTTTCCCAGCGCTGTCCCCAGCTCATCCATCGTCATCCCGACGGAATAGAGCGGGGTCTCATATCGGCCGCAGTAATACTTTATCTCTTTCAGGCTTTTTTCCGAGAGGTCGCTGGCGACGAACACTCCGAAGGCCTCGCCGTTCCGGCACATATCCTTCGCAAGATCCATCCCCAGGGTCATCCTTCCGGCTTTAAGGCACATTGTCAGCAATCCGGTCTTATTCTTCTTCACTGAGCTCCGCCTCCATGCTGTCAAATATCTCGGGCTCGATCCGGCACTCAAAGCTCTTCTCGAATCTTCCGGCTTTGCGAGCCTTTCTGAAACATTCCTTATCCTTACATATATATGCGCCTCTGCCCGACATCCTTCCGGTCAGGTCCAGGGCTATCTGCCCTTCCTTGTTTTTGACTACCCGGATAAGCTCTTTCTTGGGCTTCATCTCGCCGCACCCGAGGCACATCCTCATCGGGAGCTTTTTCTGCTTCATAGCTTATTCCTCATTCTCACTGCTGCTCTCGGGAACAGGCTCCTCGGGGAGGATATCGATGCGGTATCCTGTAAGCCCTGCTGCGAGCTTGGCGTTCTGTCCTTTATTTCCGATAGCCAGGGAGAGCTGGTTATTGGGGACGATGACCTTGCACTCTCTGATCTCCTCGTCCTCATAGACCTCGACGCTCTTGACCTCTGCGGGAGCAAGGGCCTTAGCTATGAACTCTGCTGTATCCTCGCTCCAGAGGATGATATCTATCTTTTCGCCCTTCAGCTCATTTACAATAGCTGTTATTCTTGACTTAGCGGGGCCGATGCAGGCACCGATGGGGTCTACATTGGGGTCGTTGCTGGAGACAGCGATCTTACTTCTCGACCCTGCGACTCTTGAGATAGCCTTGATCTCGACGATACCGTCTGCGATCTCGGGGATCTCTCTTTCAAAGAGCCTTTTTACCAGCTCTCTGTGAGTTCTTGAGATCCTTATCGAAGGCTTTTTATCCGGCTGCGAAACACCGACAACATAGACCTGGATGACATCGCCGGGCTTCAGCACCTCTCCGGGGATCTGTTCCTTGCGGATGAAATAGATCTCGTTCTTATCGATAGTAACGACAGCGTTCAGTGTAGCGGGCTCGACCTTCTGAACGGTAGCTGGGACACACTCGAACACCTTATCCTTATACTGCTCGATGAGCTTATCCCTTTCAAATCCCTTTATTTCATGTTTTATAGACTGCTTGGCATTCTGCGCGGCGACTCTTCCGAACTTAGCGGGGTTGAGCCTGATCTCGGCTGTCCCACCGAGCCTTGCTCTCTTGGAGATAGCTCTTGCCTCGTCGAGGCTGATCTGGTTATCCGGATCCTCCGGCTCTCCCTCGACTATTTCTTTAAGCAGCTTCATCTCGAACTTTCCGCTCTCCGGGTCGATCTCGACGGAGATATTCTCGCAGTTCGGGTAATCCTTTTTGATCGCCTTCATGATACCCGCCTTAACTGTTTCTATCAGGGTATCGAGCTCGATGTCGTTCTCCTTTGCCAGCAGGCCAAGTGCGTCAAATAATTCCTTGTTCATTTTTTCAACCGATCCTTTCGCTGCAGGCGGCGCCTGCTTTGTATTATTTATCTCTGATTTGCTTCACCAATAAAAAAGGCCGGAAGTTTTTCCAGCCTTTCTCTGATATCATAGACATTATACCACGTTTTTCCGCAGTTTGCAAGAGGTGATCTCAGATCTTGGGGCTGTTTTTGTAAATTTTTTGTAAACAGCCTATTTATCCTCGTCATCCGGTGCGGCAGTAGAGATGATCGGGCCGCGGTTTTTATTTATCCCCTCGGCAAAATCTATAGGTATTGTGAACAGCACTCCGGTATTCGGCATTGAAAGATCGCCGACAGTTGAATATATTACCTTTCTGGCTATCTCGAGCTGATCGTCCTTGATGACCGAAAGTATAGTCCGGTTATCCTCGTCGATGCTGCTGCTGAACAGCGCTCTGATAGAGGCGCTGATAAACGAGCTGTCCAGCTTTGAAAGTGTCATTGCCATTCCTGAGGATTCAACGATCGTTGCGCCGTTGATCCCTGCTGCGATGAGCCCTTCCAGCAGATATTCCATTGATTCCAGCTTGTTAAGGATCAGAACCATCAGCTTCAATGATATGACCTCCCGGTTTATTGATTTGAGTCTTCTTCTGTCTGCTGCACTGCGGCCTTACTTGTTCCGTAGACCTCCTGCAGCTCGTTCTTGAAGGTCTGGGCGATTACAAATCGCCCGTCCTCTCTCCAGGAGCCATCCGGCTTATGCAGGAGAGTCGGCCTTATATTCTGCTCCAGCATACTCATAAGAGTTTCTCTGTTTGAGCGGTAGACATTATCGGTATAATCGTTCTCGCCGGTGCCTCTGAGCTTTCCGAAGATATTGTCGAGGCTGTTCTTGGTAAGTGTTACCTGCTGGAAAGCGCTGTTTGTCAGTTGCTGAAGGATGGAGCCGATAAGCTCCAGATCGCCCTGCGCTCCGTTGCTGAACATATGAGCCGAGAGAAGAGTCGTGGCCTGTATGGAGCTGAGCTCGACAGGTATGCCGGCGCGGTAGGAGATATCCTGAGCGTCCTGGCCTTCAACAAGGCGGTAAAGCTCTTCCTTCGGAGTAAAGATGACTCCGCCTATCATATCGTAAACGCTCTCGAAGGCGGAATTGCTGACAGTCATATAATTGTCGATTGAAATCCCGAGAGTATCCTCTGCGGCTTTTTTAAGGCTTTTTGTACCGTTCTTGTCGTAGATATCCGAGAACATCTCGCCGGTAGCTTCATTGACAGTTTCCTTAGGCAGAGGGACGATGATGACCTTTCCTCTTTCGGGAGCAAACTTGAACACTGCCGCATCCGCCAGAGCGCCCTTGCTGTCCAGTCTGGAAAAGAATATGCTGAAATTGCTGTCGGCATTAAGCGCCTTGGGAGCCTCGCTCTCTGTTGTCACGGAGAGCTTTTTGATAAGGTGGTAGGCGATAAACGAGAAGATCGCCATAAATGCCAGCAGAGTAACAAAATACACGAAAGCGACAGGAGCCTGTGATCTTTTCTTTTTTCCCTTCTCCATTCCGATGAATTCTCCTTTATAGCATTGACCCGGCGTGAGGCCGTATACCTGAAATACACAAAAATACTTAACATTACTATTATAACACATCGCTTTGTGTATTTCAATAGCAAAAAGGTTTTTTTTCGGAAAACAGTGATTATTTCCCCTCCCCGCTTCAATTAACAATTCATGGTCACCAGCTTAAAATTTCTGAATTCTGAATCACCGAGCGCCCCGAAGGGGAATCCATTATTTGTTGTGGATGCGGACCCGAAATCAGGCGTGAGTGCAAGCGGTGTTTGCACTTACGCTGGGGCGGGGCAACCCACCTTACACAACGTTCCGCCCCTCTAAAGGAAAGACGCCGCTGGACCTTCCGGCATCGTCGCACGCCGTACAGACGACCCACTAACGACAGCAAGCGACCAACGGGAGCGACGCGGTTCGGCGCTAAAAAGCACCCGAAGGGGCTCGGGGGCGACCGGAAAGCCCCCGAAACTAAGCGGGAGCTGATGTGAAGTTTTTGCACTTGGTTTGGGCGGGGCAGACAGTTCACTCATAGTCCATGGACTATTGCCTTGTGCGGAGCCATACGGAAAATCGTTCGCTGCGCTCACTGTTTCCT
>CAMNNQ010000198.1 GCA_946545645.1 uncultured Clostridia bacterium
TCCTACCTGCACAGAGCCCGGAATGGATATCTACACAGCTACCTTTGAGTTCACTCCTTTTGAAGAGCAGACCTTGAAGATCCAGACCGATCCCGCAGCCGGACATAAGTGGGGACAGGCCGAGTATTTCTGGAATGAAGATCACTCCGAGTGCAAGGCAGAAAGAGCCTGCGAGAACTGCACAGCTGCCGAAGAGGAAAGCGGTAAGATAACTGTCGAAGAGACAAGCAGCGACAAGGCCGTGTTCACCGCGACATTCGAGAATACCGCATTCGAGACTCAGACCGTTGAGGCTGACCTTGTCATCAAGTATACTGCTTCCGCAGTCAACTGGACAAAGGGCAGCGAGAACGGCGCAGAGTTCGTAGTCGAGCGCAATGTCAACGACGATAAGACCTTCGATGCTTTCCAGAGCGTTATCGTTGACGACGAAGAAGTCGCAGCCGAGAACTATGACACCGCAAAGGGCAGCCTCAAGCTCACATTCAAGGCTGATTACCTGAACAGCCTCAGCGAAGGCGATCATAATGTTGTATTCAATTTTGAGAATAACAACACTGCCTCCGCAGTTCTGACTGTTGCTCCCGCTCCGGAGGTTGACCCCGGCAGTACCGATCAGCCCGGCGGAACAGATCAGCCCGGCGGAACAGATCTCCCCGACGGCACAGATCAGCCCGATAATCCTCCGAACACCGGTTCGGCAGCAGCAGGCGCAGCAGGCGCAATAATCATCGTGCTTGCAGCAGCAGGTTTCGCGCTGAAAAGAAAAAAGTAACAGCTTACAATAAGAAATAAAAATGGCGGCGGCTTCGTGCAGCCGCCTTTTTTACGGAGAAAAGCAATGAACAGAAAACGAAAGATGATAATTGCGGGAGCAGCCTGCGGGGCTGTCGCTGCCGGGCTCATATTCCTATTGGTCTGGCTGGTATTTATGAGGTCTGCCTCAATAGAGGGGCGCTGGGCTATGGACGATGTCACCGAATACGAATTCTCCGGGGACGGCAGCGGGAAGCTCTGCCTGCCGACAGAAGATTATCCCTTTGTTTACAGGGTCAAAGGAGACACTGTCTCTGTTGATTTCATAGACCCTACCGCAGAGGACAGAGTCTATACCTATGAGGTGAGTTCAAAGGAGCTTACCCTTACCGCCGCCAACGGCGCTGTCTATAAAATGACCCGCAAAGACCCCGCCTGACCTGATCTCCGGGAGAGGCTGTGGGATATGAAAAGAGAGATATTATGGGAACAAATATAACTAAGCTGGGATTACTGAAAGAATACTTCGGGCATGATTCCTTCCGCAAAGGGCAGGAAGGGGTCATCGATGCTATCCTTTCAGGCCGGGATGTAATGGGTATAATGCCGACAGGTGCGGGAAAATCCGTATGCTATCAGATACCTGCGCTTATGTCGGAGGGGATCGCGATAGTTGTATCTCCGCTGATATCGCTGATGAAGGATCAGGTCAATTCTCTGATACAGTCCGGGGTCAGCGCAGCATATCTGAACAGCTCCCTTACTCAGCAGCAATATGATACAGCGATACAATATGCTTCCCGGGGGGCATACAAGCTGATCTATGTCGCTCCCGAGAGGCTGTGTACCCCCTCTTTTCTTAATCTTGCCTCGAAAGTCAGGCTTTCCCTCATAGCGGTCGATGAAGCGCACTGCGTTTCCCAATGGGGGCAGGATTTCCGCCCATCCTATATGCGGATACCGGAATTTCTGACCCGTCTTGGAAGAAGGCCGCCTGTTGCAGCGTTCACAGCTACAGCTACTGCCGCTGTCCGGGACGATATAATCAGGATGCTGGGGCTGCGGGAGCCTTATTCCGTAACGACAGGCTTTGACCGGGAAAACCTGAAATTCTCTGTCGCTGCTCCCAAAGACAAGCTCTCGGAAACGCTGGAGGTCATCAGGCGCAACAGGGGCAGGAGCGGGATAATCTACTGCTCGACCCGGAAGAAGGTCGAGGAGCTCTGCGAAAAGCTGAAGCAGAAGGGCATCTCCTGCACCAGATATCATGCGGGGCTTCCGGACGAGGAGCGCCGCAGCAATCAGGACGATTTCATCTACGACCGTGTCCCGCTGATAGTCGCTACCAACGCCTTCGGCATGGGGATAGACAAATCCAACGTCGGATTTGTCCTGCATTACAATATGCCCAAGAACATAGAGAGCTATTATCAGGAGGCCGGCCGCGCCGGAAGAGACGGCGAGAAGGCAGAGTGTGTCCTGCTTTACAGCCCCCAGGATGTCCGCACGAATACCTTTCTTATCGAGAACAGCAGCGATAATGCAGACATCGACGAAGAGACTGCCGCCATGCTCCGCTCCCGGGATATGGAAAGGCTCCGGCAGATGACCTTCTATTCCACTACCCGCGCCTGCCTCCGGGAGTTCATCTTAAACTACTTCGGAGAGCATACCGATAACTACTGCGGCAACTGCTCAAACTGCCTTGCCGCCTTTGAGGAACGGGATATAACTGTCGATGCGCAGAAGATACTCTCCTGCATCTACCGCCTCGCGCAAAGGAACACCGCTGTCGGGGCATCCACCCTTGCGGATATATTAAAGGGCTCCAGGGCCGAGAAGATCCGCTCCCGCAGCTATGATACCCTCTCTACTTACGGGATAATGAAAGACACCCCGGCTCAGCGTATCCGCTCTATGATCGTGCATCTTGAGCATCTGGGGTATATACTCCAAACAGGAGGGGAATACAGTGTCCTGAAACTCACCGCCGCTTCAAGAAAAGTCCTGACAGGCGGAGAGAAGGTGAGGATGAAGCTGCCCAAGGAGGAAAAGAAGGCGCGTATCCGCACCGTCTCGGACGGGATCTATGCTTTCGATCACGGCCTCTTCGACCGCCTGAAGGAGCTCCGCGCCGCCCTTGCAGCCGAGGCAAGGCTCCCGGCATATATCATCTTTACCGACAAGGCTCTCAGAGATATCTGCGTAAAGCTGCCGCAGACTCAGGAGGAGCTGCTGGATTGCTCCGGCATAGGCCGCAGCAAGCAGGAGCGCTACGGCAAGAGGATAATCAGCACAGTAAAGGAATACCTGGAGGATCAGGGCGGAGAGAGAGCCTCTCTTTCGGAGCAGCGAGCTAAGATGCAGATCGCTTTGGGAGACGCCATGCTTTTCAAGCTGATACGCTTCAACAAGGCCAAGCTCCGCCCCGCCGAAGGCGAGCTGACTCCGGAAATGCTCTGCGAGAGGATGCTGGAATGTCTCGGCATCTCCGCCGACAGAAAGAAGCTCCGGTCTGCCCTTGACAAATGGCTCATCCGGAACGGCTACATGACCAGGGGCAGCGACACAAAGGAACCGGGGCTCACTATCCTCTCGGAGGAGGCCGGGCTCCGGAATGCCGAAAGGCTCTCCGCCAGCGGGAAGTATTATACCCAGACAGTCATCAGCCCGGAGGGTCAGAGCTTTATCTTTGAGAATATCGATGAGATATTCTCCTGGCCGCAGCCGGAATGAGGCCCTGAATTCACTGAAAATTTACGATTATGTCACAGAAAATCAATTGGAGAACTTTTGGCTGTAAAGGTGTAATGCTTTGTGCAATCCTACAAATCGGTTACAAAAGGGAGTTTTATTCCTTGACTTTTCGGCTTTTGGGGTGTATAATTGTAAAATGTATCATAATGGATTTTCCCGCCTATTTTGGTGCTTTCAGCCTCTGAAAACGGCAGGATTATCCTTGCGAAAAGTTAGGCTTTTGCTCCCACAGAGGCTCCGGACAGGCCGGGAGAGCAGAGGCTAATGCGACAAAAATAAGGAGTGATCTAGCCTATGGTGAATGTCAAGGAAGTGCAGCTTGGCAAAAATACCCGAAAGAGCTTCGCCAAGATCAACGAGATCCTGGAAATGCCGAATCTCATCGAGGTACAGAAGAATTCCTACCAGTGGTTCCTGGACGAAGGACTTAAAGAGGTGTTCAGGGATGTAGCCGCTATCACCGACTACAACGGCACTTTGGAGCTCAATTTCATCGACTACCGTTTCGATGAGACTCCCAAGTATACCGTCGCGGAATGCAAGGAGCGCGATGTTACTTACGCGACCCCCCTGCGTGTAACGGCAAGACTCAATAATACCGAGACGGGCGTAATCAAAGAATCCGAAGTCTATATGGGCGATTTCCCGCTCATGACCGACAGCGGCACTTTCGTTATCAACGGAGCAGAGCGTGTCATCGTTTCTCAGTTGGTGCGTTCACCTGGCGTTTATTATGCTGCCGATAAGGATAAGAACGGCAAGGATCTTTTCCGCACTACCGTTATCCCCAACCGCGGCGCATGGCTCGAATACGAGATGGATTCCAACGATGTCGTATATGTCCGTATCGACAAGAACAGAAAGATCCCCCTCACAACTTTCATCAGAGCTATCGGCTACGGCACAAATGAGGAGATAGAGGCGCTCTTCGGAGTAGATGAGCGTATCAGCCAGACTATCGCCATCAAGGATAATACCGCAAACCACGAAGAGGCTCTGCTGGAGACCTACCGCAAGCTCCGCCCCGGCGAGCCCGCAACAGTAGATTCCGCAACGACTCTTCTCAATAACCTCTTCTTCGATGCCAAGAGATATGACCTTGCGCGTTTCGGAAGATATAAGTATAACAAGAAGCTGGGCGTCGGCTCCAGACTTTCCGGGCATCTCCTCTCTCAGACCGTCGTTAACCCCCTTACCGGCGAGATCATAGCCGAGGCGGGCGAGACCCTCTCCTATGCAAGAGCTATGGAGATCGAGCAGGCAGGCGTTTCCGAGGCCTTCGTAAAGGTCGAGGTAAGAGAGCTTATCACAGACCCGGCAACAGGCGAGCTGACTACTAAGGTCGAGGAGAAGGAAGTCAAGATCATCGGCAACTGCATGGTGGATATCGCCGGATATATCGACTTCGACGCCACAGACCTCGGCGTAAACGAGAAGGTATCCTTCCCTGTCCTCAGACAGATCCTCGAGGACAGCGAGAACGACGATGAGCTCAGAGAGAACATCGCCGCCAGGATCGACGAGCTCGTTCCCAAGCATATCACCCTCGACGATATCGTCGCCACTATCTCCTATTTCCTCAACCTCTGCGAGGGCGTCGGCGATGTTGACGATATCGACCATCTGGGCAACAGACGTATCCGCTCTGTCGGTGAGCTGCTCCAGAACCAGTTCCGTATCGGATTTACCAGAATGGAAAGAGTGATCCGCGAGAGAATGAACACCCAGTCTCAGGATATGGATGTCATCACTCCGCAGTCTCTTATCAATATCAGACCCATAAGCGCAGCTATCAAGGAGTTCTTCGGCTCCTCGCCGCTGTCGCAGTTCATGGACCAGAATAACCCCCTTGCCGAGCTGACCCATAAGAGACGTCTCTCCGCCCTCGGCCCCGGAGGCCTCTCAAGAGACCGCGCCGGATTCGAGGTCCGCGACGTTCATTATTCGCACTACGGCAGAATGTGCCCTATCGAGACCCCTGAAGGCCCGAATATCGGACTTATCTCCTACCTCGCTTCCTTCGCAAGGATCAATGAGTACGGCTTTATTGAGGCTCCTTACAGAAAGGTCAATAAGGAAACCGGCGTTGTTACCGACGAGGTAGTCTATATGACCGCCGATATCGAGGATAATTTCATGGTCGCTCAGGCTAACGAGCCCCTTACAGAAGACCATAAGTTCGCAAGAGCTAAGGTAAACGGCAGATACCGCGATCAGATCATCGAGATCGAGCGCGAAAAGATCGACTTTATGGACGTTTCTCCTAAGATGGTCGTTTCTGTCGCTACCGCCTGCATCCCCTTCCTCGAGAACGATGACGCTAACCGCGCCCTCATGGGCTCCAATATGCAGAGGCAGGCTGTGCCGCTGCTCAAGACCGAGAACCCCATCGTCGGGACAGGTATGGAGTATAAGGCCTGCGTTGACTCCGGAGTTGCCGTCGTTGCTAAGGCGGACGGCGTTGTCGAGAGCGTTGACGCAGATAAGATCGTAGTCCGCGAGGAGGACGGCAGCCTCAGGACCTATACCATGACTAAGTTCAAGCGCTCCAACGCCGGCACCTGCACCAACCAGAGACCTATCGTCGATAAGGGCGAGAAGATCACTAAAGGCCAGGTAATAGGCGACGGCCCCGCTACCTGCAACGGCGAGCTCTCCCTCGGTAAGAATGCCCTCATCGGCTTCATGACCTGGGAAGGCTATAACTACGAGGACGCTGTCCTGCTCAACGAAAACCTCGTAAGACAGGATAAGTATACTTCGATCCATATCGAAGAGTATGATATCGAGTGCCGCGATACCAAGCTCGGACCTGAGGAGATCACAAGAGATATCCCCAATGTCGGAGAGGACGCACTCAAAGACCTGGATGAGAACGGTATCATCCGCATCGGCGCTGAGGTAAGATCCGGCGATATCCTCGTCGGAAAGGTCACACCTAAGGGCGAGACCGAGCTTACCGCCGAGGAAAGACTGCTCCGCGCTATCTTCGGAGAGAAGGCAAGAGAGGTAAGAGATAATTCCCTTAAAGTTCCTCACGGCGAAGCAGGTATCATAATCGATGTAAGAAAGTTTACCCGCGAGAACTGCGATGAGCTGGCACCCGGTGTCAATATGCTCGTCAGATGCTATATCGCCCAGAAGAGAAAGATCTCTGTCGGCGATAAGATGGCCGGACGTCACGGAAATAAGGGCGTCGTTTCCCGTATACTCCCTCAGGAGGATATGCCCTTCCTGGAGGACGGCACACCGCTGGATATCGTCCTTAACCCCCTGGGCGTTCCTTCGCGTATGAATATCGGTCAGGTGCTGGAAGTACACCTGGGTATGGCCTGCAAAGCCCTTGGCTGGAAGATCATGACCCCTGTATTCGACGGCGCCCACGAAGCCGATATCAGAGAGTGCTTCAGAGAAGCTCAGAAGCTCCACGAAGAAAAGAAGGATGAGGATTTCGTTATCCATACTATGGACGAAGTCATCAACCCCCATGCCCTCGAAATGCACGAGGACGGCAAGTTCACCGTTTATGACGGAAGAACAGGCGAGAAGTTCGATAATAAGGTAACAGTCGGCTATATGTATTACCTCAAGCTGCACCACCTTGTTGACGATAAGATCCACGCACGTTCCGTCGGCCCGTATTCCCTCGTAACGCAGCAGCCTCTCGGCGGTAAAGCCCAGTTCGGCGGCCAGCGTTTCGGAGAAATGGAAGTCTGGGCTCTGGAAGCATACGGCGCAGCCTATACTCTCCAGGAGATCCTTACTGTCAAGTCTGACGATACTGTCGGAAGAGTCAAGACCTATGAGGCTATCGTCAAGGGTCAGAACGTTCCTACTCCGGGTATCCCCGAAGCCTTCAGAGTTCTTGTCAAGGAGCTGCAGAGCCTCGGCCTCGATATCAATGTGCTTGATACCGAGGGCAATTGCATCGACCTTAAACAGTCCTTCGACGACGATGACGACTATATCCCCAAGGCTGTTCTCGCTGCCGACGACGATATGGATTTTGCTCTCGGTGACGGCGATCTCGAAGACGGCTTTATGGCCGAGGACGAGAACGGGGTCTCCGAGCTGGAGGACGATGACTACGTCAGAGATATGAACGGCGAGGAGCTGGGCACTTTTGACGACGACCCCGATTACGATCTTTGATAACGACCTGTAAGCAATACGGAAGCTGAGTCAAAAGACAGAAAGAGGGTAACTGTTAGTGGAATTTAATAGCTTTGAAAAAATAAAGATCGGCCTTGCATCCCCCGATAAGATCAGAGAATGGTCCTACGGTGTCGTTGAAAGACCGGAAACCATAAATTACCGCACTCAGAAACCGGAGGTCAAGGGCCTTTTCTGCGAAAAGATCTTTGGACCGACCAAGGACTGGGAGTGCCACTGCGGAAAGTATAAGAAGATCCGCTATAAGGGCAAGATCTGCGAGCGCTGCGGTGTCGAGGTAACAAGAGCTAAGGTAAGGCGCGAAAGAATGGGCCATATCGAGCTCGCTGCCCCCGTTTCCCATATCTGGTATTTCAAGGGCACCCCTTCAAGAATAGGCCAGATGCTGGATGTTTCGCAGAAGAGGCTGGAAGAAGTCCTCTACTTTACTAAGTATATCGTTATAGACCCCGGCGAGACCGACCTCAAAAAGTATTCGCTGCTCAGCGAGTCCGAGCTCATGGAAGCCAGAGAAAAATGGGACGAGGACAGCTTTAGGGTCGGCATGGGCGCCGAGGCTATCAAGGAGCTGCTCTGCGAGATCGACCTCGACCAGCTCTCCAAGGAGCTCAAGGAGGAGCTGGCTGACCTGCCCGCAGGCCAGAAGCGTATCAAGCTGCTCAAGAGACTGGAGATCGTCGAAGCCTTCCGCGCTTCGGGCAACAGACCGGAATGGATGGTGCTGGATGTTGTTCCCGTTATCCCCCCCGATCTCAGACCTATGGTAATGCTGGACGGCGGCAGATATGCTACCTCCGACCTTAACGACCTCTACAGGCGCGTTATCAACAGAAATAACCGTCTGAAAAGAATGCTGGAGCTGGAAGCTCCCGATATCATCGTAAGAAACGAGAAGAGAATGCTCCAGGAGGCTGTCGATGCTCTCATCGATAACGGCCGCCACGGCAGACCTGTTACCGGGCCCAACAACAGAGCATTCAAGTCGCTCTCCGATATGCTCAAGGGTAAACAGGGGCGCTTCCGTCAGAACCTGCTCGGTAAGCGTGTCGATTACTCCGGACGTTCGGTTATCGTAGTCGGCCCTGAGCTCAAAATGTATCAGTGCGGTCTCCCCAAGGAGATGGCTCTCGAGCTCTTCAAGCCCTTCGTTATGAAGAGGCTCGTCGATACCAACCCCTCCATAAATATCAAGTCTGCAAGAAAAATGGTGGACCGCGCTAAGCCTGAGGTCTGGGACGCTCTCGAAAATGTCATCCAGAGCCACCCCGTAATGCTCAACCGTGCGCCTACCCTCCATAGACTCGGTATCCAGGCCTTCGAGCCTATCCTCGTAGAGGGCAGAGCTATCAAGCTCCACCCGCTGGTATGTACCGCCTTCAACGCCGACTTCGACGGCGACCAGATGGCTGTCCATCTCCCTATCTCCGCTGAGGCGCAGGCAGAGGCAAGATTCCTTATGCTGGCCGCCAATAACCTGCTGAAGCCTTCCGACGGAAGCCCTGTTGCAGTTCCTTCTCAGGATATGCTCCTCGGCTCCTACTACCTTACTATGGACAGGACAGGCGAAAAGGGCGAGGGCAAGGTGTTCAGAGATGTCAATGAGGCTCTTATGGCCTATGACCAGCACGAGGTCTCGCTGCACGCCGCTATCAAGGTAAGGATCACAAAGCAGATCGGCGAGAGACAGGTCTCCAAGATCATCGACGCTACCGTCGGCAGACTGATCTTCAATGAGTTCATCCCTCAGGATCTGGGCTATGTTGACAGAACGAATTCCGAAAAGCAGTTCGACCTCGAGATCGGCTTCATAATCAAGAAAAAGGAAATGTCTGACCTTATCCAGCGCTGCATCCAGCAGCACGGCACCGCAACCACCTCCGAGGTGCTGGACAGGATCAAGGCTATGGGCTATAAGTATTCCACTAAATCCGGTATCACTGTCGCTGTCTGCGACGCCGAGATCCCTGCCTCCAAGAAGGATATCCTCGCTGAGGCCGACGCTCTCGTCGATAAGGTAGACCGCCAGTATAAGAGAGGTTATATCTCCAGGAACGAAAAATCCAAGAAATTCATCGAGATCTGGAACAAGGCTACCGATAAGGTCACCGATGCCCTCAAGGCCGGATTCGACCGCTATAACCCCATCAATATGATGGCTGATTCGGGAGCCCGTGGATCTATCAACCAGATCAGACAGCTTGCCGGTATGCGCGGACTTATCGCCAACACCTCCGGCCAGACTATCGAAATGCCTATCAGAGCCAACTACCGTGAAGGCCTTAATGTCCTCGAATACTTCATCGCTTCCCGAGGCGCAAGAAAAGGACTTGCCGATACCGCGCTCCGTACCGCAGACTCCGGTTACCTTACCAGACGTCTTGTCGATGTTTCTCAGGATGTTATCATCCACGAGGACGACTGCGGCACTCACGAGGGTATCGATGTATTCGAGATCTCCAGCGGCCGAGTTCTTGAGAGCGTTGCCGACAGACTTGTCGGACGCTACCTCTGCGAGGACTATAAGGACTCCAAGACAGGCGAACTCATCATGTCGCATAACAAGCTCATGAATATCAAGGATGCCGCTAAGGTCGAAGCTGCCCTCCATGAGGAAGGCAAGGACAGGATCAAGATACGCTCTGTCCTCCAGTGCAGAGCAAAACACGGTGTCTGCGCTAAGTGCTACGGCTCTAACCTCGCAAACGGCAATAAAGTACAGGTCGGCGAAGCTGTCGGCGTAATCGCCGCTCAGTCTATCGGTGAGCCCGGTACCCAGCTTACTATGAGAACCTTCCATACGGGCGGTATCGCTTCCGCGGAAGATATCACACAGGGTCTGCCGCGAGTTGAAGAGCTCTTCGAGAGCAGACGTCCCAAGGGCGCTGCCACTATCTCCCGCATAGCAGGTGAGGTAAGGATCACAGAGACGAAGAAGACCAGACAGGTAACTGTTACCAGCAATAATGTCAATGACCCCGAGCAGGAGCAGTACCTCATCCCCTACGGCGACAAGATCATCGTTACCGATGGCCAGGAGGTCAAGGCCGGTCAGCCTATCACAGACGGCTCTATCTATCCCGCCGATATCCTTGCAGTCAACGGCGAAGAGGCTGTTCAGAACTATATCATTACCGAAGTCCAGAAGGTTTACCGCCTCCAGGGTGTTGATATCAACGATAAGCATATCGAGGTAATCGTCCGCCAGATGATGAAGAAGGAGAAGATCGAAGACTCCGGCTCCAGCTACCTGCTGCCCGGCTCGCTCGTCGATAAGCACGAGGTCACTGCCATCAACGAAGAGATCCAGCAGAAGATCGACGCCGGCGATATCAACGCGAGACTTGTCAGGACTATCCCTGTGCTCCAGGGTATTTCCAAGGCTTCCAGCTACTCCGATTCCTTCCTCTCGGCTGCATCCTTCCAGGAGACCACCAAGGCTCTTACCGATGCCGCTATCAAGGGCAAGGAAGATAAGCTCATGGGTCTTAAAGAGAATGTTATCATCGGTAAACTCATCCCTGCCGGAACAGGTATGGATGTTTACAACAACGTTCAGATCGCCAGAAACGAATCGGTACACACCGGCTCCGGCGACGGGATCCACTTCTGAGAAAGAGCTGAAAAAACAAATACTAACGGAAAACGGGTATTCCTCCGCAAGGGGGAATACCCGTTTTAAACAATGCCGCCCCGCTGAGAAAAGCAGGGCGGCAGATCATTATATACTGTTATCTTCTGATATAGCGCGAGGGGTTTTTCTTTTTCTGCTCGTACATTACCTCGTCGGCCTCGGTTATCATAGTGAACAGAGTGTCCTGCTCGTTTATGGACTTGATAAGGGTGCCGATGCTGGCGGTGACTTCATAGGGCTTGTTTGCGGTCTTGTTGCTCCGTGCAAGCTTCTGGGCAAACATTGTGTCCAGCTCTGTGCCTACGGATTCGTCCTCGGCTGTCCCGAAGATAATGAATTCATCTCCGCCGAAGCGGGCGCAGATCCAGCCGTCCTTACAGCATTCTGAAATGATGGCGGCGAGCTTCTGGAGCGCCTGGTCGCCCTCGGTATGGCCGAATTCATCGTTTACTCTCTTCAGGCCGTCCATATCTATAAAGGATATCAGCACCTTGGAGCCGTTCTCTCTGCATTCGTTGAATTTCTTGTCGGCAGCGCGGATAAAGCCGTTGCGGTTGAAGATATTGCAGAGCGGGTCGATGACATAGAGGCGGTCGAGCTCTTTGATAGCTTTGTTCAGAGAAATGAGCTTGCGGATATTTTCCAGCGAGTGGCTTATGTTCATCAGTATAGAATGGCAGAGCATACTCTTTATCGGGAAGCCGCCGTTGGTAGCGACAAAATATCCGAGGCAGCGCTCACGGAAGTGCAGGGGCAGGAAATAGCTGATGTTGCCGCCGTCCTCATGGGGGACAGGGTTCATCTGGGCGGTGTCGAAGCTCCCGAAATAGCGGACAGCGCCCTTATCCCAGATAAGGGGAGCACGCATTTTCTCGGAATAGCCGTTTATCAGCATCTCGCCGTCGTCCCAGGAATCGTCCCAGCCGTCGCACATACAGATGCAGCAGCGCTCACATTCGAGCTCATTGAGATAACCGGAAATGATGCTCATGCTTTCGGGCTCAGACTCAGCCTCGGCAAGCTCGCTGCTCATCCGGTTTAGAAGATTGATATCGTCGCGGCAGTTATCCATGACACGGTAGGTGCTTTTTTTGTAGGCCGCAAGATCCTCGCTGAAGCTGTTAGTGCAGCCGCAGCTCTCGGCTATGGCCAGCTCGGCATCAAGATAGCTGGTCTTGGGACATTCCTCGCCGTCGATGAGCTTGCAAACGGTCCGGCAAGCGAGGTAACCGGCCTGATGCAGCGGTCTGGCGACTGTTGTGAGAGAGGGGAGGTAATGTCTTGCGTTATAGGTATTATCGAAACCGGTGACGATCATATCCTCGGGGATACGGATCCCGCTTTTTGTGAACTCAGCGATAGCGGTGAGGGCCATAGCGTCGTTGGCACAGATAAGCGCATCCGGCAGCTTGCGCCCGCTGACCAGCATTGATTCGGCGGCGCGTTTTCCGTCGATAGAGCGGAACTCGCCGTAGTGGATCATATCTGGGGAAATCTTTATATTATGCTGCTCGCAGACTCTTTTGAAGGCGGCGAGCCTTTCGTTAGCCTCCGGGTTGGAGGCCGGGCCGGAAACATATTCAAGAGTTTTTGCGCCGTGAACTTCTATGACATGGCGGACAAGGGCTTCTGTTGCGGAAGTATTGTCGATAGCGATATTATAGAACTCCGGATAATCTGTGCAATCGAAAACGACAGTCGGCAGGCCGGAGAACTTGACCCTTTCGACCAGCTCCTTTTTCTCATCCGGGTCGGAGATCGTATTTATCATAAGGATGACTCCGTCAAAGACATCGAAGTTGGCAAGAGAATAGATATTATACTCTCCGATATCGTAGCCCTTGCCGGAAATAACGCCGCCGAAAGCAGAGAAGCAGGAGATATTGGCGTTAAGATCCTTTGCACAGTCGATGGTGCCCTCGATGATGCCGTTCTGATATTCTTCATCAATTCCGGCAACTAGGAGAGCGATCTCTTTTACGGTCTTCATTCAGGGGGCTCCTTTCTTGACAGCTTAATCGTTTTCAATTCAATTGTAACACAATAGACAAAATAATGCAAGTGATATACAAAATTTTTTATTGTTTTTTCCTCCCCACCATCTCGCCCGAAGAAGCCGCGCCAACAGCGAAGGCAGGCTGAGATGTACGGTCCCCGCACTCTGTCGGGGGCCAGACCGTACGTTCATAGTTTCAGCTATGGGAGTACCTGACAGATATCTTTCTCAATAGTAAAAAGATGCCCCCACCCGAAGTGGTTCGGGGGCGACCGGAAAGCCCCCGAAATCAGGCGTGAGCTATTGTGCAGTTTTTGCTCTTAGGTCGGGCGGGGCAACACCCCTTACACAACGTCCCGCCCCTCTAAAGGAAAGACGGCGCTGAACCTCCCGGCAGCGTCGCAGGGCGTAAAGACGACCCACCACCGACAGCAAGCACCCGAAGGGGCTCGGGGGCGACCGGAAAGCCCCCGAAACTAAGCGGGAGCTATTGTGAAGTTTCTGCTCTTAGGTCGGGCGGGGCAGACAGTTCGCTAATAGTCCATGGACAATTGCCTTGTGCGGAGCCATACGGAAAGACGTTCGCTACGCTCACTGTTTCCTGTGTCAGCGGGCAAAAGGGTTTTGACGGCGCGGCATTTTTGTTTGTCCACATAAAAATGTAGGGAGACCATACTTGGTCTCCCTTTGTTTTTGTTGTTGTGCCGCGCCTTGGCCGGAACTGCGTTCCGGACGAGACTCTGTCTCGTGCTCTGCAAAGGGGACGCTGTCCCCCTTGACCCCCTGCCAA
>CAMNNQ010000199.1 GCA_946545645.1 uncultured Clostridia bacterium
CCGGAACTGCGTTCCGGTATGGGGCGCTGCCCCAAACCCCGCAAGGGACGCTGTCCCTTGACCCTGCCAAGGGCTGGCGCGCCCTTGGATTGGCGCAATTTTGCCCGCTTTGTGCGGTGCACTACTTGTTCCGTGACCCCGCCACAACAACGTCCCGCCCCTCTAAGGGAAAGACGCCGCTGAACCTCCCGGCAGCGTCGCAGGACGTAACGACGACCCACCACCGACAGCAAGCGACCAACGGGAGCGCCGCGTTTCGGCGTTAAAAAGCGCGGTGAGGAGCTAAAAAACTATTTGTCGGCTCTCTTGCGGAATACTATCAGCTTGCTGATAACATAGTTGAGTATCAGTACTACTATATTCGCTATTACCTTGATCACCCAGTAGTTGAACCCAATAACTGTGTTGAATAACCACATCATGAAGATCTCAACAAAATAGGTGAAAAGCCTGCCGCTGAAAAATGACAAGGCTTCTGCCAGAATACCCTTCTTGCTCTTTATCAGCGAGTGGAATACCCATGTCCTGTTTGTTATATACGCAAAACCTGCCGCCGCTACCCACGCTATGGATGTGCTCAGAAAGGTAACTACTCCGTCAGATGCCCCCGCCGATTCAAGCCCCCTCTTTGAGACCCACGCTACCGCAAAGTTTACAAAGGTCGCCAGCGCTCCGAAAAATAAATACATGAGCGCTCCCTTGTTTCGCTTGTAAAACGGCTCGAATATGCGGAATACAGGCAGGTGCATTATCTTGTCGAATATGTCCGGCTTTATCTCAGTTCTGGGGTCGGTGCTCTTGTTCTCTTCCATATTTTTCCTCCGATATGTTATCTGATGTGTCATATTGATTATACCACATTCCTCCGGGAAAGTAAAGACCGCTGTTCCCTTCTGCCGGAGAGCCCGCCGGCTGTTTTCGCCGGAAATATCTGCGCAGGCTGCGAATGCACTTGATTTTAGCCGCAGAATGTGATATGATAGTTATGTCCGTGAAGATCCGAAAGAAACTACTGGAGGGATTACTCTAAAATAATGATACCCTGGATAGTCGTCCTGCTGCTGATCTCCGCTGTCTGCTCAGCGACAGAGACCGCCTTTTCCTCGGCAAACAGGATAAGGCTCAAAAACCTTGCCGCCTCGGGCAACAAACGCGCTGCCAAGGCTCTGGCTATAACCGAGGATTTCGACAAAGCGCTGACGGCGATTCTTATTGCGAACAATGTAGTCAATATCCTTTCCTCCGCTCTGGCTACGGTTTTCTTTACCGAGCGGTTCGGCAGCGGGAGCGTCGGGATAGCGACACTGGTCATGACAGTCCTCGTTCTGATCTTCGGAGAGATCCTTCCGAAAAGCCTTGCAAAAGAGAATTCCGAAAGATTCTCGGTATTCATGGCGCCGCTTCTGTCGGTGTTCATTTTTCTGATAACTCCGCTGATCTGGCTCTTTGCGGGGATAAAAAAGCTGGCTGTTCTCTTGGTCGGGAGCAGCAGAGAGGAGCCCTCGGTAACTGAAGAGGAGCTGAAATACATCATCGACGAGATCGAAGATGAGGGAGTCCTGGAGGAGCAGGAGAGCGAGCTGGTCCGCTCGGCTCTGGAATTTGACGAAAAAACTGTCTCGAAGGTACTTGTCCCGAGAGTAAAGATCATCGGGATCGAGCGCGGAGCCGACCCGGAGGATATCAAGCAGCTTTTCATCAGCACCAAATTCTCCCGCCTGCCTGTATACGAAGGGACTATCGACAATATCATCGGGATGATACACAGCGCGGATTTCTACGAGCTCTATCTTTCGGGAGAAAAAGACATCGGGCCGATAATGAAAGAGCCCATCTATTTTTCAGAGGGCAAACGGCTCTCGGAAGCGCTGCGTGAAATGCAGAGAGCAAAGCTGCATCTCGCTGTCGTGGTTGACGAATACGGCGGGACAGAGGGGATATGCACGCTGGAGGACATAATCGAAGAGCTTGTCGGAGAGATATACGATGAGAGCGACGACGAAGACACCTCCTTCCTGCGGCTGGGAGAGAACCGCTACAAGGTCTCGGCAGGGCTTTCGGTAAGCGATCTTCTCGACAGGCTGGGTCTGCCGGAAAGCACGATAACGACAGATATGACCTCTGTCGGAGGATATGTTATGGAGCTTCTGGGACGTCTGCCGGAGCAGAATGAATTTGTCCGGACAGAGCGTTTTGACATAACCGTTCAGATGCTGGACGAACAGAGGATAGACAATCTTATAATCAGGGTAAAGCCTGACAAGGAGGAAACACAGGATGCCTAAACAGATCAAGAAAAGAGAGCACACAAAAAGCGAAAAAGCGGGTGCTGCGCTGGCGATAGCAGCGATGATACTGGGGCTGTTCTTTGCAGCGGCGCTGATCGCCTTTATCCCGGAGCTGGAAACAGACAGCCGCTCGATACAGTTGACCAAAGCGGTAATACTTGCCTGCGGATATTGTTTATTCGTACTGCTGGCGGCGGCATCAGGAGTTTTTTCGATGTTTGCTTACAGGAGGAGCCATCTTATCGGAGACATGATACGCGGATTTTTCTCATTCCTTTCAGCATTTCTGGCGCTGCTGTGCATCAGGTTCATGCTGGCGATGTTCTTTTCCGGGCTTGACAAAAACGATCTGGTAGACAAAGTAGTCGGAGACAACAGCTACGCACAATTCATCAAGGACCAGGGGGCATCCTTTGCGTGCCTTATAATCGGCCTTTCGATGATGCTTATCATCGGCATAATCTCGATAGTAAAGCTGGCCAAACGATAAGTAATAAATACCGGGCTCCTGCCTTGCGCACAGTTACCTTCCTGTGCCGAGTCAGGAGCCTGTTTTTGTTCACAGCACCTCAGACTATTGCTTTGTGCAGAGCCGCACTTGTTCTGTGACCCCGCCGCTAACAACGTCCCGCACCTCTAAAGGAAAGTCGCCGCTGAACCTCCCGGCAGCGTCGCAGGCCGTACAGACGACCCCGCAACGACAGCGAGCACCCGAAGGGGCTCGGGGGCGACCGGAAAGCCCCCGAAACTAAGCGGGAGCTGATGTGAAGTTCCCGCACTTGGTCTGGGCGGGGCAACACCCCTTACACAACGTCCCGCCCCTCTAAGGGAAAGACGCCGCTGAACCTATCGGCATCGTCGCAGGGCGTACAGACGACCCACCCACGACAGCTAGCGACCAACGGGAGCGACGCGTTTCGGAGCTAAAAAAACGGAAAATCGTTCGCTGCGCTCACTGTTTCCTGTGCCAGCGGGCAAAAGGGTTTTGTAGGCGCGGCATTTTTGTTTGTCCACATAAAAATGTAGGGAGACCTTGCTTTGGTCTCCCTTATTTTTCGTTATGCCGCGCCTGGCCGGAACTGCGTTCCGGACGAGACCCTGTCTCGTGCTCTGCAAAGGGGACGCTGTCCCCCTTGACCCCCTGCCAAGGGCTGGCGCGC
>CAMNNQ010000200.1 GCA_946545645.1 uncultured Clostridia bacterium
TCTTAAAATCTTACCTTGATAGCATTGGCGTGCGCAGTAAGACCTTCCTTCTCAGCTATAAGGACAATATCGTCTTTTGCTTCTCTCAGAGCATCTTCGGTATAGTAGATGAAGCTTGAACGCTTCTCGAAACTGTTTACTCCAAGGGGCGAGAAGAAACGAGCCGTCCCGCTGGTCGGAAGAACATGGTTCGGACCGGCATAATAATCACCGAGAGGCTCAGGAGCATAGTCTCCGAGAAAAAGTGATCCGACATTATCCAACTGTCCGATATATTCCATAGGATTCTTAAAGAGAACTTCAAGGTGTTCCGGAGCAAGGCGATTGGCTATCTCGCAGGCCTGTTCTCTTGTCCCGCAGATAATGATAGCACCGTAGTCTCTGAGTGAAGCCTCGATGATCTCTCTCCTCTCCAGATCCTTTATCTGTATACCTATTTGTTTGACAGTCTCATCCGCAACTCGCTCACTTGTAGTAATAAGTATTGCAGAGGCGAGCCTGTCATGCTCTGCCTGAGACATCAGATCAGCCGCAACAAAATCCGGCTTTGCTGAATCATCAGCGACAACAAGTATCTCACTGGGGCCGGCAATCATATCTATATCCACGATACCGTAAAGCAGCTTCTTGGCAGTTGCGACATAGATATTACCGGGGCCTACTATCTTATCGACCTTAGGTATCTCTTCTGTGCCGTATGCGAGAGCTGCGATCGCCTGAGCTCCGCCGGAGAGGAAAATGCGGTCAACTCCGCAGAGTGCAGCCGCAACAAGGATATCCTTATTCGGTGTGCCGTCCTTGAGCGGAGGTGTAACCATTACGATCTCCTTGACACCGGCGATCTTTGCAGGGATCGCGTTCATAAGAACAGACGAGGGGTAAGCAGCCGTACCTCCCGGAACATAGAGCCCGACTCTTTCAAGACCTCTGACTCTCTGACCGAGAACTACACCGTTCTCCTTTGGGCTTATAAACGACTGTGATTTCTGTCTGTTGTGAAAATCTGAGATATTCTCGATAGCATTGAGCAAAGCATCTGTAAAAGCGGGATCTGCTTCTGTCAGAGCATCATTGATAACATCTCTCGGGACTTCATAATACTGCGGCAGCTTGCCGTCAAATTTCTCGGTATAAGTCTTTACTGCGGCATCTCCGCCGTTTCTGACAGTTTCTATTATCTCGCTGACAACAGCAGTAACTTTCTTATCTGTCTCTCCGCTGCGTTTTTCAACTTGTTTGAAGAACTCTTCTTCATCTACACCATTAGCGTAGATCTTCTTTATCTCTATCATATAGATCAACCTTTCAAGTAAAATTGTCTCTGATATCAAAGCGTGTTTTCGATAAGAGCGACCAGCCTTTCAATCTCATCCTGGCGCAATTTCATACTTACCGTATTAACAATAAGTCTGGCCGACACAGGGACGATATCTTCAATTACTTCAAGTCCGTTCTCTTTGAGAGTAGTACCTGTCTCAACGATATCGACAATACCGTCTGCAAGCTCCAGCAGCGGAGCAAGCTCAACAGATCCCTCAATCTTGACGATGTCTACATCCATACCTTTGCTCTCAAAATAAGTACGGGTAATGTTAGGATATTTTGTTGCGACGGTCTTGACCTTATATCCGCCGTAAAATGACGAACCCTTCTTCGTTGCAAGAGCAAATCTGCATTTACCGAATCCAAGATCGACAAGCTCGAAAAATGTTCCTTGCATCTCCATTATGGTATCCTTACCGACGACACCGAGATCACACACTCCGTGTTCAACATAAGTGATAACATCGTTTGCTTTTGCGAGCACTACTTCAAGATTACCGTCGGGGACAGGGAGGATCAGTTTCCTGCCCTTATCTCTGACTGCTGAGCAGTCAAAGCCTATCTTTTCAAGCAATCCGACTGTGTCTTTTTCCAATCTGCCCTTAGTAAGGGCTATCCTAAGTGGTTTATTCATAGTATCCTCCGCCCTTACAGTTCGATCTTTTCGACCTCGGAACCGATCCTGTAGATCAGTCCGATACCGCGTTTTACAGCATATTCCCTGGTTGCTTCAAATGTTTTATGAACGCCGATCTCGATCTTCATACCCTGACCGATCAACTCCTTAGCAAGAGCGACGGCCTCAGCAGAACGACCTGCCTCAGCAAAAACAATGCAATCAGGATCCTTGATCTCAGGGGCAAGAGAATTTCTGCGAAGATAATTAGCAACATCGTCGCAGTTGACGCCAAAACCAATCGCAGGGCAAGGCCTCCCGAACTCGCTGAGCAGTCCGTCATACCTACCTCCCTTGAGCACGGCCTGCCCGACACCGGAGAGATATCCCTTGAAAACTATTCCTGTATAATAGTCTGCATGGCTGACAATACCAAGATCAACTGATATCTTTCCGCCATAGCCAAGCTCACAGAGCTTAAGGTAGACATCTTTAAGATGTTCAAGTATCGGGTCAGTCTTTTCGTCTGTAAAAAGCTCTGCTGCTTTCTCAAAAACCTCGACTCCGCCGAAAAGCCTGGGAAGCATTTTAAGTGCCGCAGTTACGGGAGTAGACCCGATACTGTCAAGCATATCGTTAAGCGCAGGATAATTCTTTACAGAGATCAGAAGCCTTATTTCCTCTCGTGTGCTCTCATCAACATCGAGTCTTGCAACAAGCTCCTTGAAATAGCCTATATCACCGATCTCAAATCTGAAATTATCGCGGTCGAACTGCTCCAAAGAACCAAGCCCAAGGCAAAGAGCCTCATAATCAGCTCTTTCTGTATCTTCTCCGCCTATAAGCTCTATACCGGCTTGAGCGATCTCATCAGATCTGCCTTTCAGCAGAGCGTTGTTCTCATAAACAGGCTGATTATAGTAAAGTCTTAAAGGAAGAACAGCAGAGGCAAGCCGCGTCGAAGCAAGCCGGGCTATCGGGACTGTTGAATCAGGTCTGAGAACGATAAGCCTTCCTTTGGAATCAGTCAATTTATACATTATCTCCTGCCTGAAATGTCGGCAGCTCCCGCTGAAAAGATCATAGAATTCTATTCCCGGAGTAACTACTTCGCTGTATCCAAAATCAGTGAATAGCTTACCAAGCTTGCTTTCTACTGCTCTTCTTGCAAGGCAATCATTAAATAGGAGGTCTCGTGTTCCCTCCGGAGTTATAAGATCATTCTTTTTCATCATTATCTCCTGCGATTTAGCGTATTAAAGTGATAGCATATTATCATATTACTATGATATTATAATAACATACACTAGATACATTGTCAATATCAGCGATGTATTTTCGAACATTTTTACAATGAAAACAGAGTGATTTGATTAGTTTTAGGCAAATCACCGAAAGCATTGTTTCTTTCAAGCGTTTCAATAACGCTTTTTGTAACACCGCTCTGGAGCTGAAATTCCTCTATAGATATAAAGTCATTCTTTTCTGCTTTTTCATAAAGCAGCTTAGCAGCATTGACACCGACACCTGAAAGAGCGCAGAACGGCAACCTGAGCTTTCCGTCCTCAATACGATAGATAGTCGCATGGGATTTGAAAACATTTACCGGCAGAAATTCAAAGCCTCTGCTCACCATTTCATACGTCAGCATAAGAGTTTCAAGTATACCTTCTTCTTTGTCGGAAAGATCGTCCTTGTGTTTATTGTTCAGTTCCTGGATACGTTCATAGATATGATGCTTACCTTTAACGGCTGTCTCAGCTTCAAAATCCTCGCCTCTGACAGTAAACAAAGCTGCATAGAATACCAAAGGCCGATATATCTTGAACCAGCAGAGCTTGATAGCTGAAGTGACATAAGCAGCTGCGTGCGCCTTCGGGAACATATATTTGATCTTCATACAAGAATCGATATACCATTGAGGTACACCGTGATCCAACATATCCTGCTGGATCTCCGGCTTCAGTTCTTTTGGAGCCTTTCCTTTTCTTGTAAACTCCATTATTTTAAAGGACAGGCCTTTATCCATCCCGTGATAGATCAGATATGTCATAATGGAGTCACGGGTGCCGATAACATCAGATATAGTGCAGGTCCCGTTATGTATAAGTTCCTGCGCATTACCGAGCCATACATCTGTTCCGTGGGAAAGTCCTGAGATCTGGAGAAGGTCACTGAAATTTTTAGGTTTAGCCTCAAGAAGCATCCCGCAAACGAAATTCGTTCCCATTTCAGGTATGCCCAATGTTCCTGTAGGCCAACCAAGCTCATCTTTAGTCACACCTAAAGCATCCGGAGAAGTAAAAAGACTGTAGACCTTTTCATCGGACATGGGAATATCAAGGATATTGAGCCCGGACATATCTTCAAGATACTTGTATATTGTCGGGACATCATGGCCAAGCTCATCAAGTTTGAGTATCGTATCATGGAGAGAATGGAAGTCAAAATGTGTCGTTACAACATCAGAATCAGCTTTCTCGGCAGGATGCTGAACAGGCGTGAAATCATAGACCTCGTAATCAGAAGGTATAACTACCATTCCTCCCGGATGCTGACCGGTTGTCCTTTTAACATTCATGCAGCCGTTGGCAAGCCTTTGCTTTTCAGCATTATTAGCTGTCCTGTTACGCTCCTCAAGATATTTAAGAGCATAGCCGTAAGCGGTCTTCTCAGCGACACCGGAGATAGTGCCCGCCTTGAAAACGTGGTCCGAACCAAAAAGCTCTTCTGTATATCTATGAGCATTAGACTGATAATCTCCGGAGAAGTTCAGGTCTATATCAGGAGCTTTATCTCCATGGAATCCGAGGAACGTCTCAAAAGGAATATCATGGCCGTCTCTGTGAAGAGACGCTCCGCATTTCGGGCAGTTCTTTTCGGGAAGGTCATAGCCTGAGCCCACAGAACCGTCTGTAATGAATTCGCTGTAACGGCACTTTTTGCAGACATAGTGCGGCATCAGCGGATTGACTTCGGAAATACCTGACATCGAAGCAACGAATGACGAGCCGACAGAGCCTCTAGAACCGACCTGATAACCGTGCTCGACAGAATTCTTAACAAGCTTCTGAGAGATCATATAAAGAACAGCAAATCCGTGCTTTATGATCGATTCAAGCTCCCTGTTCAGTCTGTCGTAAACGATCGGCGGGATATGCTCCTTAAAAGGTTCATTTATCCCCTCATCACCTTCAGGTATAACGATAGACTCAGGGTCGCAGTCTCCGTAGATCGAGCAGGCTTTTTTCCAGCAGATTACCTGGAGCTCACGAACAGCGCCTTCGATAAAAGGTGTATAAGTACCATTAGGAAATGCCTTGAGATCCGCATCGATCATATCGGCAAACCTGTTGGTATTAGTTACAACAACTTCAAAAGCCTTATCTTTGCCCAAATACGAAAGCTCTTTGAGCATTGTATCAGTAGTTTTGAAATACAGCGGGGGCTGACGGTCTGCATCGGCAAATTTTTGAGAAGCGAGTAGTATCGCTCTGAACTGTGCATCGCGCTTATCGAGGAAGTGTATGTCGCCGGTCGCACAAACAGGTATCCCCATCTCATCACCCAGCTTCACAACAAAACGGTTTATGTCCTTTACCTGCTCTTCATTATTGATATTGGTATAGGGCTCTCTTTCCGAAAGGATCATAAACATATTATTCCCCTGGGGCTGGATCTCAAGATAATCATAGAAAGAAGCTATCTGCTTGATAGTCTCGATCGACTCTCCTCTGAGATATGCCTGTATGAGCTCTCCGCTCTCACAGGCGCTGCCGACTATAAGCCCCTCTCTGTGCTTTACTAGCTCCGATTTAGGTATCCTCGGGCGGCGCTTGAAATAATCCAGATTAGACATTGAAATGAGCTTATACAGATTTTTCAGACCTGTATTGTTTCTAACAAGAATGATCTGATGATATGACGGGAGCTCCTTGACTTTATCTGTCGGAGCAAGAAGAGAGTTGAGCATATCGACAGATACTCTCAGCAAGGGGTACTGCTCTATAAGTGTCCTCGCAAAACGGATAAAGATCTCTCCGAGAACACGGGAATCATCGCTGCCGCGATGATGATTGAAGCTCAGGCCATAATGATCGGCAACATAATTCAGCTTATGTTTTTCAAGATCCGGGAGCATAAGTCTGCTCATAGGAAGAGTATCGATAAATGAATATTTTAACTTGCATTTGCATCTTTTCATAGCTTCATTTAGAAACTCTGTATCGAATTTCGCATTATGAGCTATGAGAACAGGCTTATCACCGCAGAATTCAAGAAAAGCCTTTACAGCCTCTTCTTCGGAAGCCGCACCGCAAAGCATCTCGTCAGTAATATTGGTAAGATCTTTTATAAAATCTGTCAGAGGCTCATGAGGGTCGATCAGCATATCAAAGCTGTCGATTATCTCCAAGCCGCGGATCTTGACCGCGCCGATCTCAATGATCTTATCTTTATCAGGATAAGTCCCTGTAGTTTCAAGGTCAAAGGCGATAAGCTCATCTGTCAGAAGGCGTTTATCTATACCGTATAAAATATTGACATCATTATTGACTTCATAAGCCTCAATGCCATATATAACCTTAAAATCGCCGCCGGATTTTCTGATGTCATTGACTGCACCTCCGGCATCAGGATATCCCTGAACAACACCGTGATCTGTTATTGCGATCGCTTTGTGTCCCCAATCAAAAGCTCTTTTTACCAGCTTATCGGCGGGAGCCAAAGCATCAAGAGCAGACATATTCGTGTGACAATGAAGCTCTACTCGCTTTTTCTCGCAGGTATCCTTTATTTTTTCCTGCTTCACAAGCATAATGTTTTTCGGTTCAAAATATAACATTCCGTCATATTTATCGAGAGCAAATTTACCGGTTGTAATAATAGTTGCTCCGACCTTGAGCTTATCAAGCATCGCTTCAAGTTCCTCTTTGCTCAGCTGCTTATTAAAGCGAGAACGTTTTGAGCCCAGCATTTTCATCTGGCAGGAATTGGTGAAATCGGTGAAGTATAAAGTTGCAATCTTCATCTCACCGCTCTTAGAATCCTTTGATTCTGCCGAGAAGATCTCGCCCCAGACAGTATACTCTGTATCTGATTCCTCGTCAGGCAGCAGACGCATTTCTGTTACTTCTATATCAGCAGAGATCGGAGCCCCTTTCAGAACGACAGCTTCATCAGCAAGCAAGCCAAGTCTGGTAAAATCGACCTTGGCCTGTCTGAACTCATGCTGGACAGCCTGTTCGCTGCTTTTTGCAGCCTGCGGCGCGGGTGTTTCCGCCTTCGGGAGCGAATTATAGTAATCATCATAGATCCTGCCCAGTTCATCATCAGTCATTTCAGTTACACCGCAGAACTCGATCCCGACTTCTCTTGAGAACAGCTCGACTACAAGCCGCCTGAAAATGCCGGCAAAATCGGCCTTTTCCAGAATGTCTCTTCCACCTCTTACCAGCGTTATCCTGAAAACAGCACCATCAAATTCAGCCTTAGAGCCTTCAAAATATCCGTTAACGACCGAACAGCGGCTCCTCATATACTCAACCAGCTCCGGGAAATAATCTGCTGTCAGCTTGTCCGGAGTATACTTGCATCTGATAGTAACAGCTCTAACTCCCAGTGCCTGCGCCAGTTTATACTCGCATTCTCTGACCTCAGCAAACTTTACCGGAACATCAAGGCGAACTGTCACTTCTATATTCTTTCCGCCCTCATCATACGTCAGCTTGAGCACAGACCCGTTCTCCAAAGACCGAGGTATGAGCTTTTCATATTTCTCAAACAATTCGCTAAAACTATATGTATTCATCTTTCATCCTTAAAGTTTATTTATCTCATCCAGCAAAGCAGCAAGCGCCTCGCTTTCTTCAACTCTCCTGAGCTGTTTTCCCTTAGAAAACAGGACAGCGCAACCGTCCCCTCCGGCAATACCTATGTCAGCGTTTCCGGATTCACCGATGCCGTTTACAACGCAGCCCATTACTGCAACAGTTATATCCTTGTCTATATCTTTTGTTGCTTCTTCGACTCTCCCCGCCAGACCGATCAGATCTATCTTAGTTCTGCCGCAGGTCGGACAGGATACTATCCTGACACCTTTGCCCTTACCGATAGCCTTGAGGATATCCTTGGCGGCATATATCTCATTTATAGGGTCATCAGTAAGTGATACTCTGATAGTTTCGCCTATGCCGTCACATAGAAGAGAGCCTATTCCTACAGCCGATTTGATTATTCCCATACGTTTTGTGCCGGCTTCAGTTACCCCAAGATGAAGAGGATAGCTGCACTGCCCGGCTAATAGCCTGTAAGCTGCGATCATAGTCGAAACATCGGAAGACTTTAGTGAGATAACGATATCCTCAAAATCGCATTGTTCAAGGATATTGATATGTCTCATAGCACTCTCGACCAGCGCCTCAGGCGCAGGCCTTCCGTATTTTGCAAGCAAGTCTTTCTCAAGTGAACCGCCGTTGACACCTATCCTTATAGGAATACCCCTGCTTTTACAAGCCTTGACGACTTCCCGGACCTTACCCATATCACCGATATTTCCGGGGTTTATCCTGATCTTATCGACACCTGCTTCCGCAGCGGCAACAGCCAGACGATAGTCAAAATGAATATCAGCGACCAATGGAATTGTTATCTTTTCCTTGATAGCCGGAATCAGACGAACAGCCTCCTTGTTCGGGATCGCAGCCCTGATGATCTCACATCCGGCCTTTTCAAGCTCGACGGCCTGTCTTACATTACCTTCGATATCTTCCGCAGGAATATTTAGCATCGACTGGATAAATATTTTATTACCGTCAAGCAACAGATCTCCTACCTTGACAGCTCTGACTTTTCTTTTCATATCGTTCACCTCATCAGAACAGTTTCAAAACATCGCTTACGGTAATAACGGCCATAAGCAACAGCATTGCAGCAAGACCGATAAAATGCACCATACCCTCTTTTTCGGGCGGAACTGGTTTACCTCTGATCGCTTCGATTATAAGGAAAATAAGCCTTCCGCCGTCCAGTGCGGGAAGCGGCAGCAGATTGAAAAGACCAATGTTTATCGTCAGGAACGCAGCCAGTGAGATAAGCTGCTCAAATAGGCCCTTCCAGTCGATACCTTTTTCCGTATTCGTCTCGTTTTCTATTACATCTCCGATAACATCAACAATCCCGACAGGGCCTGACAGATCGCGTATCGAATACTTCCCTCTTATCAGATCAATAAGTGTTATATAGATAAGTCTGCCGTCAGTGACAGTATGCCTGAATGCATAAGAAGTCACAGAAAAGAAATTAGCATCCTCCGGCTTGACGAAGAAATCAATGTGCATCTTATCATCCTTGACATCAAATGCAACATCTTTCAGCTCGACCTTTTCGCCGTTTCGGATAACTACCATATCGAAGACACTATCGCTGTCATTCTGGAACTGATAGCTCAGATCCATATCTGTAAATATATGCATTCCGTTTACACTGACGATCTCGTCCCCGACTTCAAGGCCGGTAACGTGTGACCTGGCATTCTCGTTATCAAATTTTGAAACTGTGGTTGAGGTAATGGGAGCAGTGATGACCGTATAAATAACAAGAAGCAGGAAGCCGAGAATAAGATTCATAACTATTCCTGCAAGAACTATCATTACTCTCCTTGAAACAGGTTTCTTATTGAAAGATCGATCGTCATCAGACTCCGAATCCTCACCCTCCATAGCGCAGTATCCGCCGACAGGGAACACTCTCCATGAATAAAGAGTCTCACCCTTTTGTTTCTTGATTATTGCGGGACCCATTCCGATGGAAAACTCGTTGACTTTTACTCCGCAGAGCTTGGCCACGATAAAATGCCCCAGCTCATGTATAACGATTATGCATTGAAAAATCAGGATAGCAACTAGTATCCTTAGCAGCACCGCTGCAAAATTGAGTACCATGGTATTGTTTCTCCTTTACTTCGGATCATCTGCCGATAAGACAGGCAGCATGATCTCTCGCTTCTTTATCTGCTTCAAGGACATCTCCAAGGCAGTTTATATCTCTTTTATCAAATCTGGTCAGGACATCTGAAACTATCCTGCCGATATCAAGGAACCCGATCTTTCCCGCAAGGAAAGCTGCAACCGCTTCTTCATTTGCTCCATTGACCATTGCTGGCATAGTCCCTCCGAGCTTTATAGCGCTTATACAGGCAGTAAGGCAATCAAAGGTCTCAGTGTCAGGATCAGAGAAGGTCAGGGTCCCGTAATCAGTCAGTGAAAGACGTTTGGTCGGGCATTCAAGCCTGTCGGGATAAAGCAGTGCATACTGTATTGGAATCTTCATATCCGGAACACCGAGCTGAGCGATAACAGCGCCGTCATCAAATTCAACAGCTGAATGGATAACGCTCTCACGATGCACAACGATCCTGATCTGTTCGGGAGACACATCAAAAAGTCTTATTGCTTCAATGAACTCCAAGCCTTTATTCATAAGTGTAGCAGAATCAACGGTTATTTTTTTGCCCATAGACCAATTAGGATGAGCAAGCGCCTGTTCAACAGTGACATCAGCCAGGCTTTCTCTGCTGCGGCCAAAGAAAGGTCCGCCGGAAGCCGTCAGGATAATGCTCCTGAGCTGGCTTCGCTTGTTTCCCTGCAAGCATTGAAATATAGCAGAATGTTCGCTGTCCACAGGATAGATATTGACGCCCTTCTCGGCGGCGGCCCGCATTACAAGCTCTCCGCCCGCAACAAGGGTTTCCTTATTTGCAAGAGCAATATCTGTCCCACGACTGATAGCAGTAAGTGTCGGTTCAAGCCCTACCATTCCTACTACGCTGTTGAGCATGATATCTACTCCGTCAAGAGAAGCGATCTCATTCAGACCATCCATCCCGCAAAGGATTTTTACTCCCGATCCTGAGAGTTCATCTCTGAGAGTCTTGACAGCGCTGCTTGAAAAAATACAGGCGTACTCTGCGCCGAATTCCTTGACCTGTGCGGCAAGCAGCTCGGCGTTGGAATACGCCGACAGAGCCTTTATCTTAAATCTATGCTTTTTTGCGACTTCTAATGCCTGAGTTCCGATAGAACCGGTAGATCCTAGTATAGAAAGTGTTTTCATCATATCACCTGATATCCCTATTTAACGGCTAAAGGGCAGACTGACACCAGACGAAAAAGTCTGTTGCCAGCCGCCCCGATCGATCTTATTTAAGAAGAGCGCCCTGCTGGAAAAGATAATACATAAAAGGAGCAACAAGCAATACACTGTCAAAGCGATCCATTACTCCTCCGTGTCCTGGCATTATCTTTCCGTAATCCTTGATACCGACCTGTCTCTTGATCTCAGAGGCAGTAAGATCACCGATAAGACCCAGGAGCGCAGCCGTGCATCCTACAATGAAAAGCACAATGTATCTCGGCTCAAAAGTATCTGTTGCAAGATCAAAAAAGAGTGTTACAATCAGCATTATAATGCCATTGGACACAACACCGCCGATCAGGCCCTCAACAGTTTTCTTTGGACTTATCTCAGGGCAAAGCTTGTGTTTGCCAAGGAAAGTCCCGGCAAAATACGCTCCGGAATCAGCAAGCCAGGCTGCACAAAGAGTAATTGTAACCATATATACTCCGCGGCTGCCGGGCACCATGCCCATGAGTATAACAGTATCAAAAGAATAGGGGATCAATATAGCGATACCCAGCATTAAAAACAAGTTCTTATAGCTGAAAGTCTTGTAATTCTTTAGATAAAACACAAACATCGTCAGGCAAAGCGCCCCCATAAGGAGCCTGCCGTTGAAGAATGTGAGCCAGCCGTGTTTATGGAAAACATACATGAATGCGTTCAGAAAAGCATAAACACAAGAGGCAAGAGCCGGTATCGTAAACTGTAAATGATTTGTAGCCCGGAACAGCTCTGCGATCGCCAGAACAGAGATCATACCGATCAGCAGATTAAATACAAATGTCTCGTGCAGCAGCAGCATAACGATAGCCAAAGATATCGCAACAGCCGAGGAAATGATCCTTTGCTTCATAACGAACTTCCTTTCAATGCAGCATCAAACGCCGCCAAATCTTCTGTTCCTGGTACGATAAGCAGCAACAGCATCCTCAAGATCTTTCTTGGAAAAGTCTGGCCAGAGGATATTATTAAAATAATACTCTGCATAAGCCGACTGCCAGATAAGAAAATTTGAAAGCCTTAGTTCACCGCTCGGTCTTATGATAAGATCAACACTCGGAATATCCGGGCCAGTGTAAAGACGGCTCTGCAAAAGCTCTTCAGAAATATCAGAGGGCTCAAGCTTACCAGCCTTAACATCCTCAGCCAACGATCTCGCAGCGTGTGTGATCTCATCTCTGCCTCCGTAATTGGCAGCAATGATAAGGTTGAGCTTGGTAAAGTGAGCAGAAATATCTTCCTTCTGCTTCATTTTATCTCTGAGATGTTGAGAAAAACCGCTCCTGTCACCAATAAATCTTATCCTGACTTCATCTTTAATGAAGCTGTCAAACTCATCGAGATACTTATCAAAGAGATCCATCAGAGCATCGACCTCATCCTGAGGCCTGCGCCAGTTCTCGGTCGAAAAGGCGTAGTATGTAAGATATTTGATACCAAGAGTCTCAGCGTGTCTGGTAATTGTCTTAAAAGTCTTGGCGCCCTCGCGATGTCCGAATTTACGAGGGAGCCCGCGTTTTTTTGCCCATCTGCCGTTTCCGTCCATGATAATACCGACATGGACGGGAGGAGGCAGCAGTTCGACAGATTTTTTATCAGCCATAATCCGCTCCGATCAGATCGACATGATCTCTTTTTCCTTTTCGGCAACGTGCTCGTCCACCTTCTTAACGAACTTATCCGTAACCTTCTGGATCTGATCCTCGCCGTCAGCAAGATCATCTTCTGTGATCTCATTGTTTTTCTTCTTAGTCTTGAGTTTTTCAATAGCGTCGCGTCTGATAGATCTTACAGCTACCTTAGTTTCCTCTCCCTGTTTCTTAACATCCTTAACGATCTTCTTTCTGTCCTCTTCTGTGAGCTGCGGAAAAGTCATTCTGAGAACAGTACCGTCGTTCTGAGGATTTATACCGATATCAGAAGCCTGGATAGCTTTTTCAAGCTTAGTGAGCATAGTCTTGTCCCAAGGAGTGATGACCAGGACTCTTGCTTCGGATACAGATACCGTTGCAAGCTGGTTAACAGGTGTAGGAGAGCCGTAATAATCAACTCTTACCTTATCAAGAACAGCAGGGTTTGCTCTTCCTACTCTGATAGACGCAAAATCCGAGAGCATTACATTTATGGACTTTTCCATTTTTACCTTAGCGTTTTCAATTACCTGTTTCATTTTATTTCATTCCTTTCAGTATTATTTTACGAGCGTTCCGATCCTGGCGCCCATGCAGGCATCATAGATATTATCCGGCCTAGCGATGTCAAAGACGAGGATCGGGATATTATTATCTTTGCACATAGCAGCGGCTGTTGAGTCCATAACGGCAAGGTCCTTAGAAAGGATATCATTAAAGCTCAAGGTCTCAAACTTGACAGCATCGTTATACTTGTGCGGATCCTTATTATATACACCGTCTACCATTGTTGCTTTAAAGAAAATATCAGCCTCAATCTCGGCAGCCCTCAGTGCGGCAGCAGTATCTGTCGAAAAGAACGGATTTCCTGTCCCGCAGCCAAACACACAAACTCTGCCTTTTTCAAAATGTCTCATGGTCTTGTTTCTGATATAAGGCTCAGCGACCTGCGGCATAGAGATCGCTGTCTGAACTCTTACCTCCAGCCCGCAATGCTCAAGCCCGTCAGCGACCGCAAGAGCATTCATCGCTGTAGCCAGCATACCGATATGGTCCGCTCTGGTTCTGTCCATATCACCGCTGGAACGACCTCTCCAGAAATTTCCTCCGCCGACTACTATACCGACCTCAACACCGGCATCAACGCATTTTTTTATGCTTCTGCCGAGAGAAGTTATTACCTCGTAATCGAGACCGGTCTTTTTGTCTCCGGCAAGAGCCTCACCGCTCAGTTTCAGCAGGATACGCTTATACTTGGGTTCCATTTTATACCACTCCTTGTACCAATATTTGTAATCGAATACATTATAATTCCAATATACAGTATACTATATTTCAGAACAAATGTAAAGAGGTTACAGCAAAAAAATTCGGAGCTTCCTTAAAGCGAAGCTCCGAAAAAGTCAGCCTTTGAGCAATTTGATATAAAATGTTCTGGAACGAGGGCCGTCAAATTCCGTAAAATATATTCCCTGCCATGTTCCGAGGACAGGCCTTCCGTCCGAAATAATAACAGTAACCGAGGATCCGATACAACTTGCCTTAAGATGGGCAGCACTGTTCCCTTCACAATGTTTGAACTGTGGTCTGTCAGGATAAGTCTTGTCGAGGGCATAAAGCAGATCCGTCACAACATCCGGGTCAGCGTTCTCATTAATGGTTATGCCGGCGGTAGTATGCGGACAATATACAACAGCAATGCCTTCTGTCATGCCGGATTCAATAAGAGCCTGTCTGAGATAGCTCGTTATATTGTAGAATCCCTCTCTCTGAGTGCTGATAGTGTGTTTGTAAAGCATATAGACACCTCTTACATCTGTCAGAAACTGTTGCGGATAAGGAAATCCGTTTCAGTCTCGTTTTTTGTTGGCCTTCCCATGAGGGTCTTAAGCGCTTCAGCAGGCTGTACTCCTTCAAACAGCAGTTTATAGAGCTGTTCGGTTATCGGCAGCTCAACTCCGAGTTTCTTGCTCAGGGCATAAGCATTCTCCGTGCAGACATATCCCTCAACTGTTCCGACCTGCTCAACTGCCTCCGCCGGATCAACACCCTTTCCGATAAGGATCCCGGCACGTCTGTTACGGCTGTGCATTGAGCAGCAGGTCACGATAAGATCGCCAATACCGCTGAGGCCGGAAAAGGTCTCAGACCGGGCGCCCATAGCCAGGCCAAGAGTCCTGATCTCCTTTATACCACGCGTCATAAGCGCAGCCTTAGTGTTGTCGCCCATTCCAAGGCCGTCGATAACACCGGCCGCAAGAGCAATAACATTTTTCAGAGAACCGCCGATCTCGCAGCCTATAACATCGTCGTTAACATATACTCTGAAAGTCGAGTTGGAAAGAATATCCTGGACATAGTTGGAAGCCTCGGTATTATCTGAAGCAACGACTACTGTTGTCGGGATACCTCTGGCAAGCTCCTCAGCATGGCTTGGACCTGTAAGAACGGCGATCGTATTCTTCGGGAACACCTCACGCATAACGACACTCATAGTTTTAAGTGTTCCGTTCTCTAATCCCTTTGCAGTATTTACGATTATGGAATCCTCAGAAACAAACGGCGCAGCCTCCTCGCAGACACTTCTTATAAACGAGGTCGGGATACCGACGATCACCAGCTTTTTGCCCTTTACACAGGAGATATCTGTAGTAAGCTCAACATCTTTAGGTATCTTGACACCCGGAAGCTTGGCTTTAAGGCTCCCTGTTCTCATTATCGTGTCGATCTCGTCCCGGAATTTAGACCAAACCACAACATTATGTCCGGCCCTGCGGCACATAATGGCCAGAGCAAGCCCAAAACCACCGGATCCGAGAATTGCTATATCAGCCATTTACATCATCCTCCTTTTTCTTTTGCTTGGAGCCAAACTTATTTTCAGTTCCTTCAATTAGTCTCTTTATATTCGGCCTGTGAAGATAGATGATAAGGAGACAGATCAAAAGTGCCATCAGAGTATTCGGCAGGACAGCATAACCATCGTCATAAGCAAACTTTTGCAGAATAAATGTAAATGTCGGATAGGCGACAGCAGCACAGATCGAGCCTACCGAGACATATTTTGTAACCGCAACGAGAAGAGCAAAAACGCATATCGAGAGCAGACAGGTCAGCGGGTCGATAGCCAGCAGAGTCGTTGCTGCAAGCAGGACTCCTTTGCCGCCGTGAAATCCGTAAAATACCGGGAAGCAATGCCCAAGCATCACGGCGAGTCCAGCAACATACCCGATAAATCTTGGGTCACCGAAAAATTCGACTCCGATGACTTGATGAACTATGACTCGGCAAACAACAACAGCGATAACGCCCTTTGCCAGATCACAAAGCAGCGTAGCCAGTGCCGGCCCTTTACCGTATACTCTGAGGACATTGGTCAGGCCGGCATTTTTACTGCCATATTCTCTTATATCCTGTCCTTTCCAGAGACGGCATACGATTATAGCCGAATTTAAGCTGCCAAATAGATATGAAAAAACCACGGTAAACAGTATACTGAGAAATTCTTTCAAAACGCTCTCTCCTCGATCAAGATTTTACATCGTCCCTGTCCCGCTCGCGGACTTTGATTACGATTGGAGTCGCATCAAGCGAAAAGGTCTCTCTTATCTGATTTTCAATATATCTCTGATATGAGAAATGGAATAGTTCAGCGCGGTTAACAAAAGCAATAAATGTCGGTGGCTTGGTAGAGGCCTGGGTCATATAATAAATCTTCAGCCTTCTGCCCTTATCTGAAGGAGGCTGAACCCTCGAGGTCGCATAAGCCAGTACATCATTTAGTCTTCCTGTCGGGATACGGACTGCGTTCTGAGCCGCAACATAGTTTACAGTCTCAAACAGTTTATCTAGCCTGAGCCCGGTCTTTGCAGAAACAAAAACAAAGGGAACATAGCTCATAAAGCTGAAATCGTCCTCCAACTTCTTCCGGAACTCATCCATCGTATTTGTCTCCTTCTCGATGGCATCCCATTTATTTACTGCTACTACACAAGCCTTGCCTTTCTCATGTGCATAGCCTGCAACTTTAGAATCCTGTTCCGTGAAGCCGACCTCGGCATCAATAACGATAACAGCTACATCAGCCCGGTCAACGGCCATATACGACCTCAGAACACTGTATTTTTCCACAGCATCGAGGACCTTGCTTTTCCGTCTTATCCCGGCGGTATCAATTAGAACGAATTTGCCCTGCGGGATCTCGACAAACGTGTCAGTTGCATCTCTTGTTGTGCCTGCAATATCAGAAACAATGACTCTCTCCTCACCACAGATCTTATTTATCAGCGAGGATTTTCCGACATTCGGCTTCCCTATTACAGCGACCTTAATGACATCCTCGCCATAATCTTCCTCATTTTCTTCCGGGAGTTCCTTCAGCACCTCATCAAGAAGGTCGCCTGTTCCGTGCCCATGAACAGATGAGACTGCGATAGGCTCGCCAAGCCCCAGATTATAGAATTCATAGAATTCCATTGGCGGCTCCCCGACAGCATCGCACTTGTTCACACAAAGCACCACTGGCTTGCCGGATTTCTGAAGCATTGAAGCAACATCCATATCGCTGGCTGTTACTCCCGACCTGATATCTGTGACAAATATGATAACATCGGCTCTGGTTATCGCCAACTCAGCCTGGCGTCTCATCTGAGAGAGAATCACATCATCTGAATCAGGCTCGATGCCGCCGGTATCGACGAGCATGAACTCATGCCCCAGCCACTCACACTTTGAGTAGATCCTGTCTCTTGTAACACCCGGTGTATCCTCGACTATCGAGAGCTTCTGACCGATAAGTTTATTGAAAAGTGTACTTTTCCCGACATTCGGTCTGCCGACGACAGCAACTATCGGTAATGACATCATCTCATCTCCTTACTTTATATACCCAAGATGGCATCAAGATACTCGAAGCCGTCGTTCCTTGATGCTCTGACACTGATGCTCAGCTCCCGCTCAACGTCATCAACTGACAGATCGTCCAGAAAGATCGGTTCATCCGCCTTCAGCATGACCTTCGGGATCAGCAGCTCATCTCCGAGTTCCCTTCCCCGAAGCTGATCTATTAGGTCTCCTCCTGTAACGAGCCCGGCAACTGTTATCGTCTCTCCAAAGAATCTGTTGACTATGCCGACTACATTGATCCTGATCTGCGGCAGTTTTTTCATTATCTTTTCCGCAAGCATCTTATGAAAGGCCTCCGCAGCAGTACCTGTTGCAAGAGTTACGGTCCTTTCGGGAAGATCTGTCTCACAATCCTCAAGAGCCTGTTCGACTTCATCATAAAGTGAGCGCAGTAGGCCGACGCCGTTCTCATATTGCGGATAGTCCTCATAGAACTCTGTAGGCGGAAGCTCTCTCCCGGCAAGCAGATAAAACTCGTCAGCAGGATAGCACATCCGTGTATCCCATTTTTCGAGACATTCTGCGGCTTTGCGCTCTATGATATCTATAACATTTCCGGCTTCTCCCGGAGTAAAAGGGCGCAAAGGAAAAAGCCCGTCCCTGAATTTTGTAACTCCTACAGGAACAACTGCAACAGACTGAATATTCGGCATAAGCGCCGAAAGATCGTCGAGTGTTTTTTGAAGATGATCTCCGTCATTTATTTCCGGGCAGCAAACTATCTGACAGTTCATCATCAGCCCGCTGTCGGCCATAGTTTTAAGATATTTCAGTTTTTCCCCGGCAAATCGGTTATGCATCATCATACATCTGAGTTCCGGATCAGTAGTATGGACAGAAACATTTATATTCAGCCTCATCTCGCAGATACGGTCTATATCCTTATCAGTGAGATTAGTAAGGGTAACATAGTTCCCTTGCAGAAAAGAGAGCCTGGCATCATCATCCTTGAAATAGAGTGTCTCTCTCATGCCCTTAGGCATCTGGTCAATAAAGCAGAAAATACACTTATTTGAGCAAGAACGCTTGCTGTCCATAAGGAACGATTCAAATTCCAGACCAAGATCGTCAAATTCTGATTTCAGAACGATCTTTTCGATCTTTTCGCTGCCTCGCTGATATACAAGGCAAAGCCTGTCCTCAGCACAGTAGAACATATAATCCAGCACATCGTTGATCTCGTGACCATTAACACTTATGAGCACATCTCCGACATTCAGGCCGTTCCTGAATGCAGGACTGCCGTGGACGACCCCGGTAACGACTGCCGACATATATCCCACCTCCGGTAAAAATAGCATATCACAAAAAAGGCAGAGAAGCAAAGAACTGATCTTACAATTAGTTCTCTATTCCCTGCCCTGAGTTCGCAGCAGTAATGCAGGCAAAGCCTGCGTCTGCATCGGCGCGAAGGATCAAGCTTCCTTCTTGATAACCTCTACGCCCTTGTAATATCCGCAATTCTTGCAAACCTTGTGCGGAGCGGTAAGTTCGCCGCAGTTAGAGCATCTGCTGAGTGCAGGAGCTTCGAGCTTCCAAACAGCCGAACGTCTCTTGTCTCTTCTTGCTTTGGAGACCTTTCTCTTTGGTACTGCCATTTTGGCACCTCCTCTTTCGAAAATAGATCGCTGCTTAAACGCTGCACAATGCGTTAGGAGCAGTCACATTCGCCTTCATTCAAATTCTGTCCGCAAACATAACACAAGCCCCTGCAGTCTTCCCTGCAAAGAATCTTTGTAGGCAGCTGTAACAACGAATCTGAAATAGCTAATTCATTCAGATCGAGAGAATTATCAGTAACGACTATATGTTCATCATTGCTGCTCAGCCCTCTTACACAAATATGCTCAAAGCTGAAATGATACTCACGATCGAATTCTGCCAGACATCTGTCGCAGAGATGAGAAAGCGTGAAGCGGCAGTCAAAATCAAGGAAAACTACGCCTGCGCGATTATATGCTTCGCCCTTTACTGCGAGCGGTGATGCGAATTCCACACTGAAAACACGCTCTTTCAGCTCATCGGGGCTTATCTCAAAATCAAAGCTCTCGCGCTCACCGATGATATCAAAAAGCTGTTTCATCCCAAGGATCATAGCAACACCTCAAATATCACAAATTCCATTATAACTCGATAACTCGGATTTGTCAATAGTTTTTTGACCCTTTAAGAAAATTATTTAATGAAAGCCTTGACCTTCGCGGGAAGCTCCTCAACATCGGCAGAAACAGTAAGAACGATCTTGATGTCCTTAGCGAGCATAGCCAGCTTCTCGATCATAGCGCCGAGAGCTTCATAATCTCTTCCGCCGATCTTCAGGATACCGTCAACATAGACCTCCTGAATATCGTAGTTTCCGGCGAGCATTCCTGCAACAAAGCCGTAGAAAGCATCAAAACTGCTGATCCCATACTCTTCAGCATCAACAAGTCTTACCTTATGAGGGATATCGTAAGTCAGCTTCATTCCTCTCTCGATGCAAACAACGTTGCCCTTGCAGGTAGTGACAGCCTCCTTGATCGAATCAACTAAGATCTTGGTCTTGCCTGTTCCCTTTTTTCCAGGTATCAGATTGATCATAACAAATTCTCCTATTCCGTCCTGTGGACCTATATTTCAGAGCGCCAATAAGCTCAGGCACCCCTGATTCCTTTTTTATCTGCCCAGCTTGGCTTCGAGCTCAGCCTTGCGGGACTCATATCCGGGCTTTCCGAGAAGCGCGAACATATTTTTCTTGTAGCTCTCGACTCCGGGCTGATTGAAGGGGTTAACGCCCAGCATATAGCCGGAAACCGCGCAAGCCTTCTCGAAGAAGTAAATAAGTTCGCCGAGATTTTCTTCGTCCAAGGCATCGACCTCAAGGATCATATTGGGAACGCCGCCCTCTGTATGAGCAAGAACAGTTCCTTCAAAGGCTCTCCTGTTAACTACCGACATATTCTGATTTGTCAGGAAATTGAGGCCGTCAAGGTTGTCCTTATCATTCTCAAGGAAAATATCCTTCTTGGGAGTCTTGAAATCAACAACAGTCTCGAACATGATGCGAGAACCGTCCTGAATGAACTGGCCGAGAGAATGAAGGTCAGTAGAGAAAGTAACAGATGCAGGGAAAATACCCTTCTGGTCCTTACCCTCGCTCTCGCCGAAGAGCTGCTTCCACCATTCGCTCATCATAGTAAAGCTGGGATCATAGGTAACGAGCATCTCTACGCTCTTGCCTTTTCTGTAAAGGATATTACGGATAGCAGCATACTTATAGCAATCGTTGAAGTCATCGTCAGCAAATTTCTCTCTGCCGTTTCTTGCACCCTGCATGAGCTTATCTATATCGCATCCGGCGCAAGCTATAGGCAGAAGGCCGACAGCAGTAAGAACAGAAAAACGTCCGCCTACATCATCCGGTACTACAAATGTCTCATAGCCTTCGGCATCGGAAAGCTCTTTAAGAGTGCCCTTAGCTTTATCGGTGGTCGCAAAGATACGGGTTTTTGCTTCTTCTTTGCCGTACTTGTCTTCGAGCAGCTTTTTGAAGATCCTGAAAGCAAGAGCGGGCTCGGTAGTGGTCCCGGACTTGGAGATGATGTTCACACAGATATCCTTGCCTTCGCAGATAGAAAGCACCTCAGACAGATATGTCGGGCTTATATTATTGCCGACGAAATAGATATCGGGAGTATCCTTCTTCAGATTGTTGTAGAAGGGGCTCCTGAGCATCTCGATCGCAGCTCTGGCACCGAGATAGGAGCCTCCGATACCGATAACGATAAGAACATCAGCTTTCTGTTTGATACGCTCAGCCGCAGCCTTGATGCGAGCAAACTCATCCTTGTCGTAATCAACGGGAAGGTCAATCCAGCCGAGGAAATCGTTGCCGAGACCATTTCTCTCAACAAGAGTCTTGTGTGCGGCGGAAACAGCAGCCTTTATGCCTTCGAGCTCGTGCTCCGCAACAAACGATCCAAGATAATTGGTATTTAATTTTACAGCCACAGAAAATCATTTCCTTTCCAAATTCATCTAAATCAAGTATACTATATTTCCTTAAATTTTTCAAGTGATTTATAACGACGCCAGAACTTTTAAACATTTTGAACAATTTTTTTAGCTCAAATTCAGCAGGTTAGACAAAACTCTTTTTAAAGTATAAACAAACCCAACCTTAGAAATGTATTCATCAGAGCAAATATCCGAGCTCAGCAGCACTTCGTCTCCGACCTTATATACTATCGAGCCGAAAGACTCTCCTCTGAATACCGGAGCTTCAGCGCTTTCAGCGACCGAAAAAGTACAGCTTATGCTCTTATAGCTGCCCCGGTGTATCAAAACGGGTCTTATCATAGGCATATAGGTCCTGCACTTTGTACTGGTTCCGAGCTTTACAGGTATATCAAGACATGATTCATCCGGGATCTCCGGATAATAGACCTCATATTCCGAAAATACTGAATTCAGCATCGCAGGGCAGGAACCCAGCACTTCATCCTCATTTTTTGCACCTAGGACAACAAAACAGACTGTCATATCGTCTTTTTGAATACAGAGCGCAGCACATACTCCGCTCTCCTTACCCGAGCAGACCTTGAAGCCCAATATTCCCTTCTGATTCCGCAGCAGTTTATTTCGGCTGACAAGCTCTGTCTTTCCGCCCCTGACAGTATCAAGGCGTGTAGTGAAATACTCTGAAAAGTCTTTGTACTTTACAAGCTCAGCGCACAATTTGCAAATGTCATCAGCAGTTGTTATATTGCCGACTTCCATTCCTGTCGGATCTGAAAATGTTGTGCCTAACATCCCCAAAGCAGTGGCTTTCAGGTTCATCAAAGCTGTAAAGTCAGTGACCTTGCCGGAGATTTTCTCTGCAATAGCAACGGCTGCATCGTTAGCATTACCGATAGTAACAGCCTTGAGAAGATCAGATACACTGACCTTCTCTCCGGCATCGAGCCAGATCTGAGGATCATTCTGAGAATTAGCATTGTTAGAGACAGTTACGATTGAATCAAGTGCCAGCTCACCGCTCCTGATCTTCTCCGCAGCAATAAGAAAGACCATCAGCTTTGCAAGATGTCCGGCCGGCAGCTTCTGAGATGAGTTCCTTCCGCTAATATAGGTGCGGGTGTTGCACTCATAAAGCGAAACAGCTCCGGCTTCTTTTGCATCCAGCACCAGCTCTGCACTCGCCTTCCGGACTTCCGGAGCATTTTCAGGAGCTGGATGCTCCATCTCAGCGGCTAATGCAAACGCTGAGAACACCATAAACACTGTGCTGATACAAAAAACGGCAACAGCCTTGATCATATCCATTATACTCCCTCCGTATACAATAACTGTTACAGCTTATTCACGATGCGGAAGGAATATTATATATCTCTACGCAAAAAGCGCTTCTGTCAGACGGCAGAAGCGCTTGATCGATGTTATACTATTACTTTACAATGAACTTCTCGATCGCGGAGAAGAACTTATCGGCATTGTCAGTATGAGCAGTCAGCTCGATGGGGTTGGAAAGATCGAGGCTGAAGATACCCATGATCGACTTTGCGTCTACTGCATATCTGCCGGAAGCAAGGTCAACATCATAATCGCAGGTAGAAACGATATTAACGAATTCCTTTACGTCTGCGATTGCTCCAAGTAAGATCTTTGTCTTTTTCATAGCTGGTTCCTCCTTTTAAGGGTCGATGTATTTCTCTCTTTCATACTTTCAGAGCGCGGCGGCAGCTTTCGCGGATACAGGCTTTTGTCTGCATCTGCGATCGGATTTTCCGCTCTCTTGACTCTCATTATACCCACTCTTTCCGAATTGTCAAGGGATATTTGCAAAAAAAAATAAAATATAGTATAATAGTCAATAGCAACTAAACCGCATGAAGAAAACTGGCAGTTATGCACAAAGATTCCGTTTACAATTTGTGCATAATCAATATACAAGCTAAACAGGTGATAAAATGAAGATCTATTATTATACATTTGGCTGCAAAGTTAATCAATACGAAACAGAAAATATTAAAGAGCTGTTCTGCTCAAAGGGTCATGATGTCTGCGAGGATTTCAGGAAGGCTGATATCTGCCTTGTGAATAGCTGCACTGTAACTTCAGAGGCAGATAAGAAATGCCGGCAACTCATAAGAAGGATCCGTAATCAGAACCCTGACTGCATACTGATCTGCGCCGGCTGTATGACCCAAGCACACAATAATATTTCCGAACTGCTGCCGGAATGTGATATCATTGTCGGATCCCGTAAAAAATCAGATATCCCGGTGCTGACAGAACAGTTTATCAATACAGGCGAGAGGATCATTATGATAGGAGATCTTGACAATGACCGAAAGATCGAGCCTATGCACAACAGCTTCGTTGACGATAAGACCCGTGCATATATCAAGATTCAGGATGGCTGCGATATGTCATGCAGCTATTGCATCATCCCGAGGGCAAGAGGACATATCTGCTCAAAGAGCCTTGATTCAATAAAAAAAGAAGCCGCCGACCTTATCGCTTCCGGACATAAAGAGCTTATCCTTACAGGGATAAACCTTTCATGTTACGGCAGAGAGCAAGGAAATAGTATTCGGCTTGCTGATGCTGTAGAAACTGTCTGCTCTCTCGATGGTGACTTCAGGGTAAGGCTCGGGTCGCTGGAGCCGGAGCTGTTAACAGAAAAAGATATCGCAAGGCTTGCTTCTGCTGAAAAACTATGTCCCCAGTTTCATCTTTCTTTGCAAAGCGGAAGCGACAGAATACTGGCGCTTATGCGCAGAAGATATACTTCAGCCGACTATGCCGTGATCTGCGGCAGACTCAGGACCTTCTTTCCCGAATGTGCACTTACGACTGACATTATGGTCGGCTTTCCTACCGAATCAGAAGAAGATCATAAGGCTTCTCTTGAGTTTGTAAAGCAGATTGGTTTTTCGGATGCACATATTTTCACATACTCTCAAAGGCCGGGCACAGATGCTGCAGCTATGAACGGACAGATAGACGGTGCAGTTAAGCACCGGCGCGCTGAAGAGATGCAGGGGATCACTGCTTTATCCAGAGAAAAGTATCTGAGATCAATGATCGGAACTGTCCAGCGGGTACTGTTTGAAAAGGAAAACTCGCCTGACAGGCATCAGGGACATTCTGCTAACTATATCCTTGTGACCGTTCCAAGAACTGTCCCGGACATCTCACTTCGCAGAAGATACTTGAATGTCAAAATAACAGGCTCAGACAATGAAAGCTGCTGCGGAGAGATAGCCGAAGATATTAACTAATATTTAAACTTTCGGAATATTTTGTGTATTTGCCTCGCATTTATTGACATTATGGTACCAAATGTAGTATAATCAAAATGTATAAACAAATACCTTTATAAGGAGTTGTAAATATGTCCGTTTTCAGAATCTATGTTGAGAAAAAGCCGGAATTTGCAGTCGAAGCCGCCTCTATCATGAGCGATATCAAATCAGCCCTCGGACTTGAAGGTTTAAAAAGCCTGAGAGTTATCAATCGCTACGATGCCGAAGGCCTCTCTGCCGAAGACTTCAAGCTGGCAACACCTGTTGTATTCTCTGAGCCCGCAGTAGATACTACATACGATTGCCTTCCTGAGCTTAAAGATGATGAATTCATCTTCGCTGTCGAGTATCTTCCCGGGCAGTTCGATCAAAGAGCTGACTCATGCGCTCAGTGTATCTCCCTCCTTACCGGTGGGAAGCGCCCGACTGTAAGATCGGCAAGGATCTTTATAGTCGGAGGAGCCCTTACACCGGCTCAGCTCGACGAGCTGAAAAAATATATGATAAACCCTGTCGAATCCCGCGAGGCCAAGCTGGATCTGTTCGACACTCTTGATATCAAATATGATATCCCGACTACAGTTGACACAGTAGACGGCTTCATCTATTCGACCGAAGACGATCTCAAGGCTATGATCGATGAGCTCGGTCTTGCTATGGATCTTGACGACATTAAATTCTGCCAGACATACTTCAAAGAAAAAGAGCAGCGCAATCCTACTATAACCGAGATCAGAATGATCGACACCTATTGGTCTGATCACTGCCGCCATACCACCTTCCTTACAACTATCGACGACGTAAACATCGAAGCGGACTATATCAACGAAACATACAAACAGTATCAGAAAGCCAGATCCGAGCTTTATATCGGCAGGACCGACAAACCGATGACACTTATGGATCTTGCAGTTATCGGCGCTAAGAAGCTCAAAAAGGACGGTTTCCTTAAAGAGCTTGACGAATCTGAAGAGATCAACGCTTGCTCTGTTAAGATAAAGGTAGATGTTGACGGCCAGGATGAAGAATGGCTCCTTATGTTCAAAAATGAGACCCATAACCATCCGACTGAGATCGAGCCTTTCGGCGGGGCAGCCACCTGCCTCGGCGGTGCCATCCGCGACCCTCTCTCCGGTCGTTCCTATGTTTACCAGGCTATGAGAGTTACAGGAGCCGGCAATCCGCTCGTCCCCGTTGAGGATACCATCGCAGGCAAACTCCCGCAGAGAAAGATAGTTGTCGGCGCTGCCAACGGGTACTCCAGCTACGGCAACCAGATCGGTCTGGCAACAGGCCATGTAAACGAGATCTATCATCCCGGATATGTCGCCAAGAGAATGGAGATCGGCGCTGTCATCGGAGCAGCTCCCGCCTCAAATGTAAGGCGCGAAAGACCTGTAGCCGGAGATGTCGTTATTCTCCTCGGCGGAAAGACAGGCCGCGACGGCTGCGGCGGAGCAACAGGCTCCTCCAAATCTCATACCCTCCACTCCCTCGAAACCTGCGGCGCCGAAGTTCAGAAAGGTAATGCTCCCGAAGAGAGAAAGCTCCAGAGACTTTTCCGCAATCCCGAAGTTACAGCAATGATCAAACGCTGCAATGACTTCGGTGCAGGCGGTGTATCCGTTGCTATCGGAGAGCTTACTGACGGATTGATAATCGACCTCAACGCTGTTCCCAAGAAATACGACGGCCTAGACGGCACAGAGCTTGCTATCTCCGAGTCACAGGAAAGAATGGCAGTTGTAATCGCAAAATCAGATGTTGAAAAGTTCATGTCCGAAGCTGCCAAAGAAAACCTCGAAGCAACACTGGTTGCGACAGTTGTTGACGATCCGAGACTTAAAATGGTATGGAACGGCAAAACGATCGTTGACCTTTCAAGAGAGTTCCTTAACTCCAACGGAGCAGAGAAACATACGACTGTAAAGGTAGATACTCCTGTTTTCGCAGGAAAAGAAAATACAGAAGACACTCCTGAGCGCTGGGAGAATATGATATCAAATCTTAATATCTGCTCTCAGAAGGGCCTTGTTGAACGATTTGACTCTACTATCGGCGCAGGGACAGTTCTTATGCCATACGGCGGTAAATACCAGAATACACCTACTCAGGCTATGGCTGCAAAGATTCCTGTTCTTAAGGGAGAAACGACCACTGCTTCTGTAATGGCCTGGGGCTTTGATCCGTTTCTCTCCTCTGTCAGCCCGTATCACGGAGCTATGAGCGCCGTTGTTGAATCGGTTTCCAAAGTTGTTGCAACAGGCGGCTCTTATAAGCGCTGCTGGCTGACCTTCCAGGAATATTTTGAGAGAACACAGAATGTTCCTTCTCGCTGGGGCAAGCCTTTTGCAGCTCTGCTTGGCGCTTTCAAAGCACAGTTAGAACTTGGCTGCGGATCGATAGGCGGAAAAGACTCAATGAGCGGCACTTTCGAGGAGATCGACGTTCCTCCGACACTGGTTTCCTTCGCTGTTTCCACAACAAAGACAGAAAACGTCATCTCTCAGGAATTCAAGAACACAAATGCGACTGTTATCTATATTAAACCGGAATATGACAGCAACAGGCTCATCAACTTCGATTCTCTGAAAAAGGTCTTCAAATCTGTTGAGCGCCTTATAAGAGAAAGAAAAGTATCTGCCTGCTGGTCGCTTGGATGCGGCGGCATTTCTGAGGCTGTAACTAAAATGGCCTTCGGAAACAAGATAGGTTTCCGCTTTACCGAAGAGCTTGATACCAATGAACTCTTCCGCGCCTGCTACGGTTCCTTCGTTATCGAGCTAGCTAAGGGAATCAATACCGAGAATCTTGATCTTCGTGAGGGCAGCTATAAGATGCTGGGTGTTACAACCGGCGAATATACCATCACGACATCAAAATATACACTCGACCTTAACAAGCTGGAAAAGCTCTGGGCAGATAAACTCGAGCCTGTATTCCCTGTCAAGGTCAAGACCAGCGATGTCAAACCTGTAAAATACAGCTTCTCAACCGAAACAAGAAAAGCGCCTGCGATCAAGGCAGCAAAGCCGAGAGTTCTTATCCCCGTATTCCCCGGCACCAATTGTGAATACGATACAGCCCGAGTTTTTGAAAGGGCAGGCGCTGATGCCGAGATCTTTGTTATTCGCAATCTGAATGAAAAAATGATCTCTGAATCTGTAATGGAAATGGAATCTAAGATCAAGAAATCACAGATAGTAATGCTTCCCGGCGGCTTCTCCGGCGGTGATGAGCCTGACGGTTCCGGTAAATTTATTGTTTCATTCCTCAGGAATCCCAGACTCACCGATGCTATTCATGAGCTTCTCCAGAAACGCGACGGATTGATGCTCGGTATCTGCAACGGCTTCCAGGCACTTGTTAAGCTCGGACTTGTCCCATACGGAGAGATCGTCGATATGCGCTCAGATTCCCCGACTCTGACCTTCAACACTATACACCGCCATCAGTCAAAAATGGTAAACACTCGCATCGCTTCCAACAAGTCTCCTTGGCTTGCAAGCTGCGAAGTCGGTGATATCCATTCAATCGCAATCTCACACGGCGAGGGCAGATTTGTTGCAACTGCAAGAGAACTGGAGATCCTCGCAAAGAACGGTCAGATCGCAACACAGTATGTTGATTTTAACGGGGAGCCTACTCTTGACATTCATTGCAACCCGAACACATCTGTCGATGCTATCGAAGGGATCACATCTCCCGACGGAAGAGTTCTCGGAAAGATGGGGCACTCAGAGCGTATGGGCAACGGTGTCTGCATAAATGTTCCCGGCGTTAAAGATCAGAAGATCTTTGAAAACGGAGTAAAATACTTCAGATAATCAATAATGGGTACCGGTGATCTTGCCGGTACCCATTAAATCGGTGATTACTATGCTAAAATTTCTTACAACCTACGGAATTCTTATTCTGTTCGCAATTATGGGCATTGCGACCTTTATCGCTTACGGAGTCGATAAAAGAGCAGCAAAGCAGCATAAATGGCGTATCCCGGAGAAGACTCTCCTTCTTATGAATATCTTTGGAGGATTTGTCGGAGGATGGACCGGAATGTTCGTTTTCAGGCACAAGACCAAGCATTTCAGCTTTGTTCTTGTCCAGACACTTTCACTGATCCTCTGGGCTGTTGCCTGGAGCATACTTTGGATAAAAAATCTGTAATAAATACCCCCTGTCTGCATACACTATACTGCGACAGGGGGTATACTAATGAAAAGAACTAACCTCACAGAGCTGCTGATTTTTATTGTTTCCGCAGAACTTATAGGTGCGCTGTCCGCTTTGGTCGCGGGAGGGGATTTTAAAGAGTACTACAACACGCTCAGCAAACCGCCTTTAGCACCACCCAGCATTGTTTTCCCTATCGCCTGGGCTCTGCTCTATGCTGTAACGGCGTTTGGAGCTTATCTGGTGAATAATTCCGGCAGTGTTTTTGCTCATACTGCGCTGAGGATCTACGCTTTACAGCTAGCTGTAAACTTCCTTTGGACACCGGTCTTTTTCAGGCTGAGATCATTCGCCGGAGCCCTTGCAGTCGCTGCTATACTGTTTATCCTTATAGCATTAATGACATTTTGGTTTTATCGTTCTGAAAAGAAAGCTGCATTAACGACCGTTCCATATCTGTTATGGTCCGGGTATGCACTGTATCTTTCCATCGGGTTCCTGATAATGAACAAATAGTAAAAATGGCATATCCTGAAATAAGGATACGCCATTTTTTCTGTTTATGCCTCCGCAGGCTGCGGAAGGACTTTTTTCATCTTAGTTGTCTGACGCTGTGCCATAACGAGCCGGTAATAAACTCCCCCCTGCTTCATAAGCTCAGTATGAGTCCCTATCTCTGCCAGCTTGCCTTTATCAAGAACGATCAGCCGATCAGCGTTAGATAAGGTCGAAAGGCGGTGTGCTATGGCAATAGTAGTTCTGCCTTCAGTAAGCCTTGCAAGAGCCTGTTGAATCTTTTTCTCGGTCTGAGTATCAAGAGAAGCTGTAGCCTCGTCAAGAATAATGATCTTAGGATCATGCAGCAAAGCTCTGGCAATAGCTATCCTCTGACGTTCTCCGCCGGATAACTGGAAACCTTTATTGCCTACCCTTGTATTGTATCCGTCTGGCAGCTTGACAATAAAATCATGGGCATTTGCAATTTTGGCTGCTTTAACGACCTCTTCAAAAGGAGCTCCCGGCTTTGCATAAGAGATATTATCCAGAACAGACCCGTCAAAAAGGAAGGTTTCCTGTAACACAACGCCTACCTGCGACCGAAGGCTATGCTGAGAGATCTTTTTGATCGGAACGCCGTCAATACGTATCTCTCCCTGAGAGCAGTCATAAAGACGAAGTATCAGATTAATCATCGTAGATTTTCCGACTCCTGAATGCCCGACTATGCCTATCATCTCGCCCTTATTTATCTTACAGGTGATCCCTTTCAGAACAGGTATATATGCTTTGTAACCGAAATAGACATCATCGAATTCAATATCTCCCTTTATATCGAGATCAACAGAATCCTCGCTGTCGCGAACATCAGACTGCTCATCGAGTATCTCGAACACCTTTCCTGCCGAGACCGAAGTATCCGCCAGCGTTCTGGGAATGTGGATCATCCAGCGGATGGGCTCATAAAGCATCGCAACATAAGTTGTAAACTGGATCAATTCGCCCAGCGACATCTCTCTGTCAATTATCATTGAACCGCCGAAATAAAGCACAAGGAAATTACCTATCGTCAGTACAAATTCCGAAAACGGGATGGTAAGATACCACATGATCTCAGCTCTGACACAAGCCTTTGCCCAGCTAAGAGAGCAATTCTCATAATGGCTTATCTCTCTTGCCTCGCTGCCGAAGGATTTAACTACTCTGATCCCGTTAAGGATATCATGGAGCGTCTCGCTGTGTGTCTTTGAACGTTTCCATACAGCAGTATACCTGATCGCCATTGTATTAAACAGCCTCTTAACGATAAGAAATACAAAAGGTATGGGAACTATTGTCATCAGAGCCAGCCGCCAATCCATTACAAACAGTAAGACACTGATTATCATCAAGGAAAGGATCTTTACGATCGCATCTTTACCGTTGGCTGTTATGAATTCCTCCAGCTTTGCTGCATCGCCTGAAACTCGGTTTATGAGCTCACCGGCTGTTCTCTTTGAAAGAGATCCAAGAGAAAGCTGCTGTGATTTGTCGAAAACCTCTTGCCTGAGATCTCTGCCTATGTTCAGCGCGGTCTTGAAGGAATTTTTCATATTAAGATACTCAAAGACACCGGCGAGCAAAAGCATTGTTACTATACCTATAACAATTGCAATAAATCCTCCCCATTCTTCAAGATGCGGGGTTACATAATCGTCTATGATTATCCTGTCAAGATATGGCATAAATACCCAGACGAGCTGCGACAGTATAGTACAGATAACAGCGATAATAAAATACTTCCTGTACGGACCGATGCGTTTAATAAGCCTTAACAGCGTAGAACCTTTGCTCTTGCAGAAAACACACTCGGCAGCACCGTCCAGCGGAAGACCGCAGGTAGGGCAGGTAGGCTCATCAGCACCGGTGTCTGTTATCATCTCTCCTGTGCGGATATAGTGCTCAAGCAATTTCATGACCTCTCCGTAACGAACGAAGTATTCCTGAGTAAACCCGCAGAAGCAGACAGCATCACCGTTTTTAAGAATACCCTGCGCCATTGAAGAACCTATCTGCCTGCGGCATTCAAAGCTCTCAAACTGCTTTATATCGTATTTTTCTTCCAGCTCACCGTCTACAAATATGTAGATATGCTCCCCGGCGACAGAAAACACGCCTTCGCAGCTCTCCCCATCCCCGATATAGGAAAAAGGCAGAGAATACGCAATATCATCAAGCTCGCTCGGAGGGAGTTTAAGGAGCAGATCCATATATATCAAACCTCCTTCTATGGCTGCGGCATTTTAAGATGCCATGCCATCAGGTAAACATTTCGAGAACATTCCTGCTCTTTTTATCCAGTTTTGAGATCATAGGACAGTAGTACTTGTTCCCGTCCGCATCATTGACATACAGATACTCAGCCGAAAGCATCCTGAAATTCTGATACCAGTCGCGGACACATATGGTCTTCTGACCGGAGGTGGTATCGCATTTGACAAAGATCGCTCCACGCATATTATCTTTGATATTATAGACCTTTGTTATCTCAGGCATATAGTATTTATATTCCAGAAAGCGGTCAAGGATCTCATACTGCTCTTTGTCCAGATCCTTCATCTGCTTTATGACACCGACTTCGCGGAATTCTCTCTCTTCATTTTCGTATGAGAGGCTGATATAATCAGTCTTTGAATAAAACGGGATAAGTCTTGTCGGATTTATCCTCGAATATTCCTGACCGTCATAGATCAAAGTCAGGAAACCGCTCTTCTCTTTTCGGAAGCTGATCCTGGCGCAGTCCAGCAAAGTCAGCTTATCGACTTCGTAGACTTCTTCCTGCTGATTATTCACTTCATTTACCATATTATCACCTCATTACCGAGTCTATTCATTTATAAACTTCAGAGCATCAGCTTGCAGCTTATAAAGCTCATAGTACTTCCCTTTCAGCTTTATGAGCTCATCATGTGTTCCGCTCTCCTTGAGTTCACCGTTTTCGATAACACAGAGCTTATCAGCATCCCTTAGAGTTGAGAGCCTGTGAGCTATGGAAATGATCGTCCTTCCCTGCTTCAGCTTGTCGATAGCAGCCTGTATCTTGCGCTCTGTTCTTGTATCCATAGATGCAGTAGCCTCATCAAGGATAAGTACATTCGGCTTCTGGATTATAGCCCTTGCGATAGAGATACGCTGTTTTTCTCCACCTGAAAGAGAAACACCGCCCTCTCCGATTCGTGTATTGTAGCCGTCAGAGAGTTTTGTAATAAACTCGTGCGCATTGGCCGATTTAGCTGCCTCGATAACTTCCTCCATCGAAGCATCCGGATTAGAATATCTGATATTGTCAGCTATAGTCCCGATAAACAGAAAGGTCTCCTGAGAGACGATACCGATATTTCTTCTCAGATCCGACAGAGCGATCTTTCGCAGAGGAACACCGTCAATGATTATCTCTCCGCCTGTAACATCATAAAGCCTGGCCATAAGATTGATTATAGTCGATTTTCCTGCTCCGGTCTTTCCGACGATACCAAACATCTGCCCTGCTTCGACATTAAGATTCATATCTTTGATGATCGGCCTTCCGGCTTCATATTCAAAAGATACATTTTTCAGTTCAATATCTCCCTTCATATTTTCAAGCCTTACAGGGTGTTCGTCTTCCTTAACAGAAGGCAAGGCATCCATGATCTCAAACATACGCGAGGCAGCATCCATACATCTTGCCCAGCGGTCGCCTATCCATGTAAAGAAATTTATAGGTTCATAAGCCATATCTGTATAGGAAAGCAGAGCAGACAAAGCGCCGAACATGATCTGCCCTTTGATAACAAAGATCGCTCCAAGACAGAAAGCTAGCTTGTTTATTACTCTGTAAAATGTCCAGATCACAGGGACAGTATTAGCTATCCTGCTGTTTATATGATAATTGATATTGAAAGCATCAGTATTCTTAACAGAATATCTCTTTACTTCTCTCTCTTCATTTGAAAACGCCTTAACGACTCTCTGCCCGTTCATTACATCAGAAAGCACAGAATTAGCAGACCTCATTGCTACATCATATTTGCGATACAGCTTTCTCTGGCTGCGGTAGAATTTATGCTGGACTACCTCGATAACAGTAATCGTCAAAATAATGCCGATAGAAAGCAGAGGAGAGAGTAGGATCATTATGACAGCTATACCGACCAGTTTAACGACATTTGTCAGGCCGTATGGCATTATATCGGTAAAAAACCAATAGATATTATTGCTGTCTCTGTCAACTCTGCTCATTAGCGAGCCTGTCTGCTTGCTTGTAAAGAAATCAAGCGACAGATGCTGCATAGAGGAGAAGATCCTGGTACGGAGCCTGTGAGTCACGACCGGTGTGACCTTGGAGGTGATTATTCCTGAAATAACGCGTACTAACAATGATGCTGCATTGACTCCCATTATGACCAGAACGATCATAATTATCTGGCCGTAATACTTTCCTCCTTCGGTAAGAACATCATCATAAAGCATACGGGCACCAAATATCGGGGAAATAATAGTAAGTATACTGCTCAGAGCTATGGTAAGCAATATCAGGAAAACAGCCCATTTGAACTCACCGAACATCTTGAGCAATCGTCTGAAAACAGATCTTCTGTCAACGCATCTCGGGCAGACCGGTCTGTTCGGGTCAGGATAACGCTCTCCGCAGATCGGGCAATGTGTTTTTGTCGCTTCCAGGAGGCTGTCATCTATCTCTTCATGACGAACGGTCTTGTTCAGTCTGTCGGAAAACTTCTCGAATTTATCAGAGAAGCCAAGAGAAAACCTTGCTATCGGTATATCTTCGCCCTCTTTGGGCTTAATCATTAACCGAGCAGAATTTGCGTATCTGTCTACATACATTTTCTCGATGTCTGCCAGCGGGAATTCATTATAATCCTTAATGTCGAAGCCGCTCATACTGCGGCGTTTCTCTCCTCTTCTCAGGCGCTCGTAATGCTCATATCCGGAAATGATGCTCAGTGTGTCGTCAGTAAATGTAATATACACGTCTATATATCTGCCGTCGCCGTCAAGATCGGCTTTGACGCAGTATTTTAGCTTATCGCAGATAACACCGCGCTTTGTAAGCTCCTGCTCGATAAGGTCTGCGAGCACATCAAAGTATTTCATATTTTCACTTCCTGCCGTTTAAACATAAAAAACCTCTGTCCGTAAAGGCAGAGGCATACTTCTCCATAAATCTATCACTATGGGAATACTACGAAGAGCCTTCTGACCGGTATACGCAAAACATCGAGTATTTTCATTTAAAGCCCTCCGTTTCAAAAATATTTTAACTTATTATAACGCGTAACGGATCATTTGTCAAGATAATTATATAATATGATAAAAACAGGCTGTAAAAAGCACAAAGGCTGCCGTTACCAGGAACGACAGCCTGTTTGATTCAGGATACTTTTCTGAGGACTGAGCCAACAGCCTTTGAGCCAAGGCCCTTGAGCTTACCCTTTACATGAGCACCGATCTCAAGAACAGCAGCATATTTATCTGTAACTACGATAACATAGCTCTCTGCATATCTCGGAAGACGCAATGTAAGCGGCCACATATGCTTGACAATGATATCCTGCTCTCGTTTGGAAAGATCAAAGTTCTGCTTTGCGATCTCCAAAGCTATCCGCGGATGACGCATACCGTGAGGCATCTCGCCCTTCTTGCGGGGAACATCTCTCCAATCATAAAGATAGAGATCATGAAGTATACCTGCTCTAGCCGCTTTTTTTGAATCAAGACCGAGCTTACGGCAGATAAGGTAATTATAATATGCAACATTCAAACAATGCTGATAGCAAGTCGTGCTGTAATGGTGTCGAAAATTCTTCATTTCAAGGACAGTCTCATTATTCAGAAGATCCTTGACAAAGCTGTAAAACTCTTCAGCCTCTTTGGAGCTTTCGATACGGTATTTTGAACCGAAAGCCTTGGACATCGGCATCATCCTCCTTGTGTTTATGGTCTATGGTAAATCCGGATACACTATCCGATTATTTATACCATAACTAAATTATAAACAAAAGAGAAATTTATTTCAATCGGTTAATTATTATATTTTGTTGTTAAATCTGAGTATTGGGTAAATCAAAATACAAATGGTCAAAGAATTCCGGGATATAATCGCTGTCAGCGGATTCTCTTTCCTGAATAAACCCGTCAAATCCTGCCTCTTCCACGATCTTAAGTACAGAATTATACTCAAAAGTTGTTGTCCGGCGGGTCAGTCCAAGCTCAGCAGAACGGTAGACCGGAGTAAACTGGCACATCAGGCTGACAAGCAGCTCGTCAGGAGCAAAACTGTCTCTGAGCCATTTCATAAGCTCGATACTGTCTTTTCGACAACCTGGCAAGACAAGATGTCTGGCCAAGACACCTGAGACCAGTTTTCCTGAGGCGTCATATCTCGGTTTTCCGGCTATATCAAGCATTTTATGCAAGGAGCTCGAGCAATGTTCAAAGTAATCCTCTGCTTTGGAAAGCCTTAGCGAAAGCTGGCTGTCCCTGTATTTAAGATCCGGCAAAAAAATATCTACGTAACCTCTCAGCAAGTCAAGTGTCTTGCCGCTTTCGTAGCCACCGCAGTTATAGATCACAGGTATCCCGAGCCGGGACTTGACCATATCCAGCGCAGAGATTATGCTGGGTACAAAATGTGTAGGGGTAACAAGATCAATGTTTTCCGCCCCCATTTCCACAAGTCTCAGAAATGTATCAGCCAATTGTCTGTCCGTAAGCTCAAAGCCCATGTGCTCTGCCGATATGGGATAATTCTGGCAGAATCCGCATCCAAGACTGCACCCGGAAAAGAACACTGCGCCCGAACCTCCCCGTCCGCTTAGGCAGGGCTCCTCCCAAAAATGCAGCTCAGCCCTTGCTATGCGAGCAATTGCACCCTCGCCGCAGAAACCTTTTCTAATGTAACGATCTGCGCCGCACTCCCTCGGGCAGAGAGTGCAGCGCGAATACATCTCATTTTTCATCATCTTAATTTAAAGTTACCTAAGAATCTGATTTATTATCTATCGGAATTGAAGAAGTATCGTCGTTTCTCGCCTTGGGATCATCAGCAAGAGATTCATCCAGCTTATCATAACCGAATGTATCATTCACTGTCTGATACTCTCCGAAACCGACATCAAAAGCAAGGTCCTTTGTCTGACCGTTATCAAAAACAGCAAAGTGCGCCTTGAATAATACAGCCTGTGCCGGAACGATAACAAGATTGTTATCGCTGGATGTGACGCTTTTATCAGTACTATTGAATATATAAGATCTGCTCAGCACCTTTCCAGTAATATCACAGGCTTCTACATAGCTTTCCATCGGATATATCCAATAATCGCCGGCCTGCTTGATATCCAGAGTAACATCAAATCCGAGAATCTTTTCTCCAAGAACAGAATTACCTTCCGGTTTGAAAGAAGCAAGCTCATCAGAAGTAAAGACTCCGTCTGCGTGTTTCAGATAAAACGTCTTATATCTCCTACTATTTCCAAAATGAAGATCGTATTTATCATAAGTAGCAACTTTTTCCTTGAAAAGATCAGGGACTTTAATCTGCGGGGGTTTTGTAATCGTGATCGGGGGCTGTGAGTAATTGGCAAGCACTCTGCTGTTAGTGTTCTTACTTGAAGAATTCTTCGTTGAAGCACTTACAAATGCAAACATGATCACAGGAACAATAATAGTAAGCAGCACAGCCACTAAAATGGCCCCGCCAGCTTTGGAACTGTTCCTGTTGACATTCGGAACAGAACCATTGCGGTATGCGTTATAATTCAGCGGTCTGCTCTGACCGAATGTGTTTCCGTGATAAGAGTTATTTTCGGGGAAGGGGCCTGTCTGTCTGTAATTATTTCTCAGATTAACATAGCTTGAATTATTCTGGTTAGCATTACTGTATGCATTTTTGTTGTAAGTCGCAGATGGAATAGGATCGCTTGCTTCTTCTTTCCTCTGCTCGTCGATAAAGCTATCTTCCTTGAATTCATCATATATATCGCTTTCCTCAGTAGTGGAAAAGCCTCTGCCATGCGTATGTACGCTCTCTGAGTACTGATGGCAGGAAATATCCTCTTCTCTTGCCGTAAAGCATTCCGGACAGATCTCTTCATTGTCCTTGAATCTATAGCCGCACATACGGCATCTGTTTTTTGCCAATCATATCACCCCATTATCTTGCAGCCAGCCGAAACAGGTTCAAGTACCTGTGCAAAGCTATAACTGCGCAATTTATCTATGCAGCGCTCTGCTTCCTTGCGCGAAGCGAATACTCCGAATACTACAGATCCGCTTCCTGTCATCAGAGCACCCAAAGCTCCGTTTTGCAACAGCTCGGATTTCGCCTGCTCGATAAGCGGTTCTCTTACGGCTGCCTCAAGCGCATTAAACATACCATCCGACAGCCCTGAGATATCTTCTCCTTCAAGTGAATGCTCAAATTCCGGAAAACTCTTTCGCTTGATCTGACTTTCACAAATATCAAACGATCTGTATGCTTCCGGCGTGGAAATACGGATATCCGGCCTGACTGCTGCAAACCAAACATTTTTCAGCGTCGGGTACGAAGTGAGCTTTTCGCCGATCCCCTCGCAAAGCACTGTCCCTCCAAGCATAGTGAAAGGTACATCAGCTCCCAGCCCGGCGCCGATCTCAAAAAGCTTTTTTTCTGAAAGCGGTTTACCGTAAAGGGTATTCAAAGCGATCAGCGTTGCACCGCAATCAGCGCTTCCACCTGCCATACCGGCCATCGACGGAATCTTTTTATCGACATAAACTCTCAAGCCTTCAGGAGCGATCCCTGAAGCGAGATAGAATCTTTCACAAGCCTTACAGATAAGGTTATTCTTATCCTTCGGAAAAGAAGGTTCGTCACAGATAAGCTCGATGTCCTCTAGACCGCAGCCTATACTGAATCTTAAAGTATCGTATACTGATACAGACTGCATTACCGATCTCAGCAGATGGTAGCCGTCTTCTCTTTTACCAGTAATATCAAGATATAGATTGAGCTTTCCGAAAGCTCTGACAGTGATCTCACGCATTTTTAAGCTCCCTCACGAATTCCCCTATCCTGACAAGCGCCTCTTTCAAATGCGAAATAGAATAAGCATAGGATACTCTGACAAACCCCTCACCGCATTCACCGAATGCGTTTCCGGGAACTACAGCGACACGTTTTGTATGCACAAGCCTTTCGCAGAATTCCTCGCTGGAGAGCCCTGTCGATCTGATACAAGGAAATACATAAAATGCTCCCTGCGGTGTAAAGCAATCGAGCCCCAGCTTGTTGAAACCATCAACAACGAACCTTCTTCTGGCATCATATTCATCCCGCATAGCCGCAACGTCATCCTCGCATTCAGTAAGTGCAACAATAGCTGCAAACTGGCTGACTGTAGGTGCGCACATTATCTGATACTGGTGCAGTTTCAAGACCTGTCTCATGACCGGCTCAGGACCTGCTGCAAATCCGAGTCTCCAGCCTGTCATCGCAAAGCTCTTGGAAAACCCGTTTATCACTATCGTCCTTTCGCGCATACCGTCTATCTCAGCGATAGAGACGTGCTTTCCGGAATATGTAAGTTCGGAATAGATCTCATCTGAAACGACCATGATCTCAGTATTTCTGAGAACTTCGGCGATCGCTTCAAGATCTTCTCTCCGCATTATTGCTCCCGTTGGATTATTGGGAAACGGAAGGAAAAGCAGCTTTGTTTTATCTGTTATTTTTTCAGAGAGAGCTTTTGCGGTGAGTCTGAACTCATCCTCAGCCTTTGTTTCGATAACGACAGGCACTCCCCCGGCCAGTCTAACGAGCGGAGAATAGCAGACAAACGACGGCTCGACACACAATATTTCGTCTCCCGGGTTTGTCAGAGCTCTTATTGCCAGATCAATTGCCTCCGAACCGCCGACTGTTATCACTATTTCGCTCTTCGGATCATAGCTTGTGTGTATCGTTCTCCGGAGATAATCTGAAATCCTGCCTCTCAGCTCAGCGAGGCCGGCATTTGCTGTATAGCTGGTCCTTCCCTTTTCAAGTATATCTATCGCAGACTTTCTTATTCTCCAGGGTGTCTTGAAATCAGGCTCTCCTACTCCGAGAGAGATAACATCATCCATCTCGGCAGCAATATCAAAAAAACGCCTTATCCCTGAGGGCTTGATATCGACAGCCGTTTTCGAGAGCAGCTTATCATAATCCAACATCAGAAGATCATTCCTCTCTCGTCCTTTTCGGCATCAGTCTTGATGATACCGTTCTCCTTATAGCTCTTCAGGACAAAATGGGTAGTTGTAGACTGGACTGCATCTATAGCTGCAAGCCTTTGATTAACGAACTGTGATATATCTCTGATGTTCCTTCCAATAACAGAGACAAGTATATCATAACCACCGGACATGAGCCTTACTGACTCGACCTCGTCATACGAAGCAATCTTTGCAGCTATTTCATCAAAACCGCTCTGCGACTGCGGTGTTACCTTCAGCTCGATAAGGGCAAGCACTGAATCATCATCGAATGCGGCATCATCTATAACAGCCGAATAACCTCTTATAACGCCTGTACGCTCCAGGTCAGCGATCTGTTTTTCGATCTCCTCCGGAGTCTTCCCGGTCATAACAGCAAGCTCGTCAGCGGTAAGTCTTGCATTCTTTCTTAGTATCTGCAACAATTTCTGCATAAATGCTCTCTCCTTTCATTTTGGCCCAAAACGGGAACTGTTTTTTTCCTTCATTATATTATACCATATTACGGGTAAAAAATCAAGTATGCAAAACGGCGGTACGCTTTCGCATACTGCCGCTCTGCCATAATTCTATAAAACCGGGCTTTCAGCCCATATCTGAAATTAGCTCGTTTGTGAACTTTCCTCTCTCCATCGGTCTGCCGAACCTGAAGCCCTGAGCCATCTCGCAGCCAATTTCTTCAAGAAAATTAACCTGTGAAAGCTTCTCTACTCCCTCAGCAATAACTTCCATTCCCAGCTCAGTTATCGTGTTTACGATATTCCTTATAACTATTCTTGCGTTCTGACCATTCTCTTCGATCGAATCAACAAAAGATTTATCCAGCTTGATTACATCAACTCTGATATCTTTGAGCATATTCAGCGAGGAATACCCTGTTCCGAAATCATCTATCGAAATACCGAAGCCTCTGTTTCGCATCTCCTTGATAAAAGCAAGCATGGCATTATAATCTTCGTGGCATGATGTCTCGGTAAGTTCTATCTCGATATATTTTGTCGGGATCTTAAAGCGGTCAAGAACAGCCTGAATATCATCTGCAAGGTGAATATTATGGAGGTGTATCTTTGAAAAGTTAACTGATACTCTTACAGGCTTTATGCCGTTATCCAGCCAGTAGCGGATACTGCGGCAGCTCTCTTCAAGCATATAGAAATCCAGATCGCAGACAGAGCCTTCACGTTCAAGTATAGGTACAAAATCGTTGGGAGATATAACTCTCTCGCCTTTCTGCCACCTTACAAGCGCTTCACATCCGCAAAGCCTACCTGTATCCATCCTTACTTTCGGCTGGAAAAAGACCTTGAATTCACGATCTTTGAGTGCCTTCGGAAAGATAGCGGATATCTCGTTTTCAACAAGAGCGCGGTCATATATTTCCTTAGTAAAATACACATAACGCTCATTAGGAGAATGCTTGGATGCATTATATGCCATAAAAGCACGGTTAAGGATATCGTTGAGGGTATCTATCGGCCCGATATTGTATATCCCCAGCTTTGATCCGAGATCAAATCGAACATAATCGCTTATCCATACAGTAACATTCTCTGTCTCTTTGATAAATTTATCCAGATCTTTATTTATAACAAGAGCAAGGAAAGAATCTCCTCCTATCCTGGCTACCGTTCCCGGTCTGGAAAGGGAGATCAGTTTTTCGGCATACAGCTTCAGGACTTTATCTCCGGATCTGGTTCCGATATTCTGATTTATAAACTTGAAATTTTTAATATTCACATATACGGCTGTAAAATCACCGATAGAGCCTGTGATGAGACATTTCTCACAGAATCTTGCAAGCCCTTCACTGTTCAGAACATCCGTAAGAGGGTCTGTTACCGCGAGCCGGTCTACACGAGCATAGGCTCTGGTCTTTGCGCAGAGAGCATATAGTGTCTCCAGCAAGAAATTTATGGCATCAAACTCATCGTCGGTCCACAGATGGCCGCTGGACGGATACAGCTCGATCATAACGCTTCCGTTATCTACCGTCTTATATCTTCTCTCCATCTTATAAGCAGAATTATAATACGGCTCGGTAAAAACAGTATAACGTCTAACTTTAGTTCCGAGCTCATCGAGGGTGAAATGTGTATCGACCTCAAAATTCAGTCTTCCAAGCGAGATCTCCTTACTGATAAGATGGAGCTGCTCGCCCAGAAGAGAGATCAGCTTACTGAGCGTGTCGGCATTATTCAGGATAGAGTTGAAAAACTGCTTAAAACTATTGCTGCAAAGCACACCTTCCAATGCCTTCACCCCCACAGGATAAAATTGTTAACTCTTATAACATAATGATATCATTACTTCAGCAGAATGTCAATTGTATAACTCCACATAAGTTTACCGTATATTTCAAATATTTCAGCTATTTTGACATACTGGAAGCTGCCGATCCCGAATAGAGTTATTTAAGAATATTTGTAAATAGCTATTGCAAAATCATATAAAATATAGTATAATAAAATGTGAATGAAAATCTGTATAAAGGAAGTGTATAAAAATGGGAATAGTCTTCAAATTCAGCTCCAAGCCGGAAAAAGCCATCGCTGCTGCGACTGCGGCTTTTGTGCTCTCTATAGTTTTTGATGACCACAAGAGAAAAGAAAAAGGCTCCAAAAAATACCAGAACTTCCCTAAAAGGATGAAAAAGAATTATGACCGTGTAGATTCTATCCTCAAAAAGACTCTTGCCAAAGAACTCTATGACGGAAAGATCCACTACAAAGATGAAAAGCTCGAGGCTCTCACTATCGAAAACGGGGAAACGATAAAGCTATGACCAAATATCTCAGCGCCTACAAAGCCTATATAGAGGAACAGCTCAGCAGCGGTAATGCAGACTATGAGCGGCTGCTCAACTACCATAGAGATCATATTCGTTTTTTTGCACACGAAAGGCTGATCCATCTGCTTGTGACCATCCTGTTCGCACTGATGACGGTCGCCTGCTTTATTGCTATCGCAATAACCGAAAAGATCATACTAATCCCCTTGGCCTGTGCTTTTCTGATACTGCTTATACCTTACATAAAGCACTACTATTTCCTTGAAAATACAGTTCAGCAGCTTTACAGGCTTTATGACACGATATATGAAAAAGTCTATGGATACCCAAGGGCAGATCGGAGCGAATGATGCCATACAAAGAATTTACAAAGGAATGCTGGAAAGGCAGTGTCCTGACTGCTCCCCTTCCGCCTGTTCTGGTAAGCTGCGGATACGGAGATATACAGAACGTCCTGACCGTAGCCTGGACAGGCATATTATGCACACAGCCGCCGGTTACATATATCTCTCTTCGCAAAGAGAGATTTTCCTATAAGCTGATACAAGACAGCGGTGTATTCGTAATCAACCTCCCGACAGAAGAACTTGTAAGAGCCGTCGATCTATGCGGCGTTAAAAGCGGAAAAAACACAGACAAGGCAAAAGCTGCCGGCTTGACCTACGGCAAGGCTTCAATTGTAGAGGCACCGCTGATTGAACAATCCCCGGTAAGTATCGAATGTAAGGTCAGAGAAATAATCCCTCTCGGGACACATGATGTTTTTATCAGCGATATTCTTGCTGTCAACGCTGCCAAGGAGCTTCTGGACGAAAATGGCAGACTGGCTCTAGATAAGGCTGATCTGCTTGCTTATGCTCACGGTGAATACTTTGCCCTAGGAAAAAAACTGGGCAGCTTTGGATATTCCGTCCGAAAAAAGCATAAAAGCAAAAATACTGCAAAAAAAGGAAAATAACTATGAAAGAAATCATCGCAGCCTGCGCTGCACTTACCGCATTGAAGCTGATAAAACCAATAAAAGCCGAAGCCTGGTGCGGAGTTACACACAGACACATCACAGCCTATGCTTTGGAACTGCTCAAAAAAGAGGGTAAAGAGAAGCAGTACGAATTCTTCAAGCCTTACGAAGAACAGCTTGAGGCGGGCTGCACAAAACCTGACCGCGGCGGAGACGTTGACCACGGCGCCGGGATGCACTATTATTCCTTCTGCAATAAACGAGGAACCGAGCTTCCCGCGACTGCGGGATACTACCGCAACAGAAGAAACAAATTCTCAAAATCAGCCCGGACTATGCTTGAAGAAAACTATACCTCTGCGCTAAGTTTATATAAGAGCGGTAAACCGGAAGACGCTATGTTCGTATTCGCAAGAGCTGCACATTTCATCGAAGATATGAGCTGCACACCTCATGTTTCAAATATACGCTGCTTCAACAGAAAACGAAATATACATAACGCCTACGAAGAGCATATCAATACAATATGCAAACAATTCAATGCCGAAAGGCTCGACAAAAGGCTCATAAAGTACTATGAAGACGACAGCTTTGAGGGCGCTGCAAACAGGCTTATAAAAGCAAGCTCGAAATTCGTCGCACTTATCAAAACTCTAGACCCTATAGCTTTTCGTGATGCAGCTAAAGCGACTATCGAGCTTTCGCAGCAGAATGTTGCCGCTCTGATGCTCAAATTCTATGAGGATTGTACGACAGATAAGGACAACTACATCCGCGACGGAAGATCGGTAATGATTAAGAATGTCGTCTCCGGGATGGTAATAACCGAAGAAAACGGAAAAGTCTTCCTTGCAAAACCGGGAGATAGCAAAAGCAGCAAGCTCACTGCCGTCATCGGCGAGCTCGGAGCTTTCTCTTTCGTTACCGAGGACGGCAAGACAATAAACAAGAAATTCACTTCTGCAGAAAAGACCTCTGACAGCACAGCAGGTGCAGCTTTCAGACTTGCAGCTCTCGGAAAACGCAGATACCGTATAATGACAGGCGCCAGCGATTATGCCAAAGCACTTACCTGCAGTGTTTCAGGCAGGATTACGATCGAAAGATTTGACCCGGAAAACGCCCTGCAGATCTGGGCGATAGGATGAGATCACTATAAATAACGGAGGATGGATATGGAAGAAAACAAAAATCAACAGACCGAGCCTGCTCCCGAACAAGGATCAGCGCCCTCACAGACAGCTCCGGCTGTCAGCAAGAAAAAACTGATAGGTGCCTTTGCCGCTATGGGAATCGTCATAATTGCACTTATGACAGCTTTGATAGTAACCAACCTTAGCGGAGATAAAAAGGTCAAGACCTCATCTGAAACTGAAAGCAAGGCTGTAACATCCAAAGATAACGATAGCTCCGATAAAAACGAACAGGATGGCGAAAACAGCTCTGAAGACAGTTCAGAAAGCATCTCGGACAGTTCTTCAAATTCAGAAAGCAGCTCTGATAACGATCCGGGCGATTCCTCTTCTAAGTCTTCCGATTCGAGTTCTGAAGGGTCAAAGGACAGCTCATCCCAGAGCAGCGGCGGAGACAGCACCACAAATAAAGGAAGCAATGATAACAGCGGAAACTCAGGCAGTAACGCAGGATCTGGCAACAGCGGCTCCGGCAGCAACAGCGGATCAAATAACAACGGAAATTCGGGCAGCAGCAGTTCCGGCAATAACAACGGTTCTTCCGGCAGCAACGGAGGCAGTACGACCCCGGTAAGCAATGAAGCCTATGTCACATGGGGAACAAATAACACATGGCAGGACGGCAATCTCACGATGACAGGTCTTGACTTTGGCATCGTTAACGGCGGCTCAACACCTATCTCCGGCTGGAAACTCGAGCTTACGATCCCCGGGCTCAGTAATAAAGGTTCCGGCTGGAACGGCAGCTATACTTTCGGTAAAGATACCCTTACTGTTACTCCTGCTGAATACAACAGCGATATAGCTGCCGGCGGAAATATCAAACTTGGAGGCAATATCGCTACCAGCGGCACGCTGAACGTTACCGCTGCAAAACTCAACGGAAAAACAGTCAAGCTTGTAAAAGGCAATGTAGCCAGCGACAATAACCAGCAGCAAAACAATAATAATAACGGCGGTAGCAATAATAACAACAATAACAACAATAATAATAACGGCCAACAAGGCGCTATATCCTCAGAAGAGGTCAAAAAGCTCATTGCAGCCCCTGCTAATGCGACCAAGGGCGACGACTGGCTCCATACCAGCGGGAACAAGATCGTAGATGCAAGCGGCAAGCAGGTTTGGCTCACAGGCCTCAACTGGTTTGGCTATAATACAGGAACAAATACATTTGACGGACTCTGGAATTCCAATCTTGAAACGACTGTAAAGGCCATTGCAGATCACGGCTTCAACCTCATAAGAGTCCCCATGAGCGTTGAACTGCTCCTTGAATGGAAGAAGGGGGTATATCCCAAAGCAAATTATAACAACGCAGATAACCCGACCCTCAATTCCATGAACAGCCTGGAGATCTTCGACTATTTTCTGCGTCTCTGTGCAGACAACGGCATCAAAGTAATGCCCGATATTCACAGCGCTAAGACCGATCCTATGGGACATAATGCAAATCTGTGGGTAACCGACGGTTTTACGGTCAACGATTTCTTCACCGCTCTCGAATATATAGCCGACCGCTATAAGAACAACGATACTATTATCGCTCTCGATCTTAAAAATGAGCCTCACGGAAAACCCTTTGAGGGAGCATCCGCCGCGATCTGGAACAACTCCACTGCAGCTAACAACTGGAAGTATGTAGCAGAAACAGCAGCAAACAAGGTGCTGGCTAAGAATCCCAACCTGCTGATAATGATAGAGGGAACAGAGATCTACTCCAAGAAAAACGGCAGCTATTCCTCAACTAATGATTCAGACTATTACTTTAACTGGTGGGGCGGCAACCTCAGAGGCGTCAAGGACTATCCCATAAACCTCGGAAAGAATCAGGACAAGATCGTATACTCCCCTCACGATTACGGCCCGAAAGTTTATGAGCAGCCTTGGTTCAAAGGTAATTTCACATACGATTCTCTTATGAAAGATTGCTGGAAAGATAACTGGCTGTATATCCACACCTCCGGTACTGCTCCTCTGCTCATTGGAGAATGGGGAGGATTTATGGACGGAGGAAGCAACGAAAAGTGGATGGGATATATGAGACAGCTCATTTCGACCTATCATCTCAACCACACGTTTTGGTGTCTGAACGCTAACTCCGGTGATACAGGCGGACTGCTTACAGATAATTTCAAGGATTGGGATACAAAGAAATACAATTTCGTAAAACAAGTCCTCTGGCAGCAGAACGGCAAATTTGTCGGTCTGGATCATCAGAAAGCACTCGGTGCAAACGGCATTTCACTTTCACAGGCAAAGAGCCTGTAAAATACAACATATACTGGGGGTATCTATATGGCAAAGCAAAAGGATTTCGACTATATCTGGACCGATAAAAAACGTACTCTGTTCGGACTTCCTATCTCATTCACAAGGTATTTTCTTACTGAAACAAAATTCATCACAAGAAAGGGCTTCCTGAGTCTTGTGGAAGATGAGCTTGATCTTTATAAGGTAACAGACAAAAAGCTGAAGCTGGGTCTTTTTCAGAGAATGTTCAAATGCGGAACTATAATAATGAATGTCAAAGACGTTGATACACCTGAAAAGGTCATCAAATCTGTCAAAAAGCCACGCGAAGTTCTGGCTCTGATCGACAAGCAGATCGATATCAACCGCGATAAATACAGTATCCGCGGCCGTGATCTGATCGGACTTGCCCCCGGTTTTCATCCGGGCGATGTCCTCGACCACTCTGGTCATGAGGATTGTATGTACGACGATCCTGTATAAACAAATGAGGGCGGCTGCTTGCCGCCCTTTTTGGTGAGGAAACACACTATGCTTGACATAAACGAATTGAATGACATTCCCTCCTGGGACGAAAAGCTAAAAACTGACGGCAGTCCGATATATATATACGGTATGGGAAACGGGTGCGAGAAGGTACTCGAAATGTTTGAGGGAAAAGGTCTGCGATGCGAAGGGATATTTACAAGCGATGATTTCATCAGAGATCGTAAGTTCCACGGCTTCCCTCTTATTTCTATCTCCGATCTGGAAGCATCCAGACAGAATTTTTCAATTGCCTGTGCTTTCGGGACACATCTGCCTGAGGTCATTTCACGTATAAGAGCACTAGCCGCCAGACACACACTTGTCTACCCTGATACAGCAGTTGTCGGAAAAGGCGGCCTTAACAAAGATGCACTTCTTCAACGCAAGGATGATATACTATCCGTATACGAGCTTCTTTGCGATGAGCGTTCAAAAAAGCTGTATACCAATCTGCTGAGATTTAAAATATCCGGCAACATCTCGTATCTTACAGATTCATCAGACAGCGAAGAGTTATACCGTGAGCTGATAAGACCGGAAGATAACGAGATCTATACGGACATCGGAGCTTACAACGGAGATACTGTCTCAGAGTTCGTTGAAGCAGTCGGCGGAAAATACAAGCATATTTTTGCAGTCGAGCCGGCCAGACGGAATTATTCCAAATGCGTAAAAAACTGCACTGCTCTTGACAACATCACCCTCATCAATGCTGCTGCATCGGACAGAGATTGTGAAGGTGTTTTCTCTGACGGTGCAGGAAGGCAGCAGACTATCGCCTCCAAAGGAACACCTGTCAGACTCATCAAGGTAGATACATTGCTCAAAAAGACCGGATGCACATATATAAAATACGATGTTGAGGGAGAAGATATCCCTGCTCTCATGGGAAGCAGCTATGTCATAAATAAATTCCAGCCAAAGATCAGGACAGGGATCTATCACAGACCTTATGACATTTTAGATATACCGCTGCTTATGCACAGGCTGGCTCCAAAACACAAGCTGTATATCCGCAGGAAAGATTGCCTTCCGGCCTGGGACACTGAGCTTTTTGCAATTCCTTGAAATATGATGACAAGATCTGCATCTCCAAAAATAACCTCAGAACATATTACCTTGTGATCGTTTACTCAAGTACTAAGAGCCGGAACTATCCGGGACTCGCAGTCCATAACCGAAACGAGGTGCAATTTTGGCCGAAGGCAGAAAGAATAATGCAGTATAAAATACGGTCAGCCGCATTGTGACCACGGCTGACCGTATTTATTCATTTCAGCTTTGCACCGTCTTTAAATGCCTCTCCGACTCTGCCGGAGACCTTGTAGTATCCATGAGTATATGGATCGAAAGCAATAGCTCCGAGCAGATCAATATCTACTTTGCCGTCCTTGAGTATACTATCATCTGCGGAGGTCGCAACGACTTTACCTATCACGCCAAGGCCGGTATCATCGCTTTGATATTCAACAAACTCGCATTCGATAGCTATTGGGAACTCATTTATTATCGGAGCATCTACACGGTCAGATCTGGTAAATGTCATACCGCTTTTCGCAAATTTATCCGGCTCCTTATTACCGCTTACAATGCCGAAATAGTCAGCTTCCACAACGTGATTTGCATCTGCGATATGCACAACAAAGCCTTTTCTTGCCTTGATATTAGCAACTGTCTTATGTGTTTCTGTAAGATTCAGCGCTACCATATCTCTTGACAGCATCGTACCCCAGGCTGCGTTCATGACATCTACGGTCCCGTCCTCATTGAAAGTTGCGACCATAAGCACAGGCATCGGAAAGATCGCTTCAGTTGTTGTTATCTGTTTTTTCATTTGTTTACCTCCGATTCAAGCTGATAATATTTATATAGTGTGAAAAACAATGCTTCATCACTGATCTCATTATAACAAAACAATTACGAAAAGTCAATCCGTACTGAACTGTTTACACCAATTTCATCCCTTTATACTGCTGTCAGATCAGAATACATAGATCAGCTGTCTGATCAATGTATGATGGCTCTCAGATGATAATACAATAAAAGCGGACAGTGCTTCTGCAAAGAAACATCGTCCGCTATTGTCAGATCTTTTCAAGTAGGCAGGATCATTATCCGGGATAGTCATTCGTGCTGATGAATCATTAATCATTCCAGAATGTTATAAATTCCCAGACAGGCTTAGGAAGAATATATACTACCGGGAGTATTATTCAACTGTAACACTTTTTGCAAGGTTCCTCGGCTTATCGACATCCAATCCCTTTGCAACAGAAACATAGTAACCCAGGAGCTGAAGAGGAACGACCGCAAGGCTCGCAGCAAAGAGAGGATCTGTCTTGGGGATATAGGCTGTAAAATCAGCAGTATCTTCAACGCTGTAATTTCCGTAGGTCGTAAGCCCCATAATATAGGCGCCTCTGGCCTTGCACTCAACCATATTTGAAACAGTCTTTTCAAAGAGAGACTGCTGTGTCAGAACGCTTATAACAAGAGTTCCGTCCTCGATAAGAGAGATAGGGCCGTGCTTGAGCTCTCCGGCAGCATAAGCCTCAGAATGGATATAGCTTATCTCCTTCATCTTAAGAGAGCCCTCAAGGCTGACAGCATAATCTATCCCCCTGCCAATGAAGAAGGCATCGTGAATATTTGCAAACTTAGATGCGAACCACTGTATCCTTTCCTTATCTTCCAGGATCTTCTTAACCTTATCTGGTAAAGTATGTATCTCAGCAAGCAGCTCGGCAAATCTGGCATCAGCGATCTCACCTCTTACCTTGGCAAGCTGCATAGCCAGCAGATAACCGGCAATAAGCTGTGTGCTGTATGCTTTGGTAGTCGCAACAGAGATCTCAGGGCCTGCAAGTGTATAGAATACATTATCTGCGTCTCTGGCGATATTAGAGCCGACTACATTAACGATACCGAGAGTCTTGATGCCATGTTCCTTGGCCAGTGTCAAAGCAGCACGGCTGTCGGCGGTTTCGCCGGACTGGCTGATAATGACAGCAAGGCTCTTGGAGTCATAGGGCATCTTTCTGTATCTGAACTCAGAAGCAAGCTCAACTCTTACAGGGATAGATGTCAGCTCCTCAATTACATACTGGATAGCTACACCAACATGATAAGCAGACCCGCAGGCAACTATATATATCTGCGAAAGCTCCTTGACTTCTTCATCTGTTAGTCCGAATTCATCGAGAACGATCTTATCGTCCTTAACAACGGAATTGATAGTATCTCGAATAACATTGGGCTGCTCATGGATCTCCTTGAGCATAAAATGCTCATAACCGCCCTTTTCTGCTGCTTCTGCATTCCACTTGATCTCAGTAAGTTCTTTCTCGATCTCCTCGCGGTCGATATTATAGAAAACTACTGCGCCCTTAGTGAGCTTAGCTATTTCCATATTACCAATATAATACACATTCCTGGTATATTTAAGAATAGCCGGAACATCGGAAGCAACATAGGTCTCGCCGTCAGCGATACCAATGATCATCGGGCTGTCCTTACGAGCGGTATAGATCTCGCCTGGGAAATCCTTGAAAAGCACACAAAGTGCATAAGAGCCTCTGATACGGGTCATGGCTCTTGCGATAGCATCAACAGGGCCCTCATTATATTTCTTGTAATAATAATCGATGAGCTTAACTGCGACTTCGGTATCGGTCTGAGACTTAAAGGTATATCCCCGCTTAGAGAGCTTTTCCTTCAGCTCTTGATAATTCTCGATTATACCGTTATGAACAGCAATAACATTGGAATCATCCGAAGAATGAGGATGCGCATTGAGAGACGAAGGCTCGCCGTGAGTAGCCCAGCGGGTATGACCGATACCGCAGCAGCCTTTTACAGCAGCTCCGTCATTTGTCATTTCCTGAAGGACTTTAAGTTTTCCTTTGGCTTTTACGACTTCAACATCGCTCTCCCCGTCGCGAACAGCGATACCGGCAGAATCGTAACCTCTGTATTCGAGCTTTGAAAGGCCGTCAAGCAGGATAGGCGCAGCTTGTTTCGTTCCAGTAAAACCAACTATTCCGCACATTATGATTTACCTCACATTCATTTCTATTTATTGATACACAATATCTCTTTGAAACCGAACTAAAAAAGCAGGACAAATAGTAAACATATAAGTTATTATAGCATAAAACCAGCTTCAAGTCAATTATTTTTTATGAGAAGTAGATTTGATCTTATGACGTTTTCTGGTTGATCGGTTCTTGAACCAGATAAAAAGTATAGCCAATGCAATTATAAGTGTCCCAAGAGCGGTAAGAAGCAGAGGCATCAGCTTGCTTTTCAGCTCCTGAACGCCGGAAACTGCCTCGCTCTCATCCTTGGATGTCTCATCTGAAAAATGACTGCTGTCATCATAAACAGAGCTATTATCTCTCTTCTCCGGTTTGGAAGAACTATCAAGAGGGGCTTCAGAGCTTTCATCGTCGATCGAAGACCGTTTAAAATTCAGGATATAAGTATTTGAATGGTCGTCGTTGACAGGCATAAGCGGACCGTCATCTTCTTTTTCTTTGTCAGTAACAAAAATAATAACTTTAGTTTCATCTCCCATGATCTGTAAAGTAGCCTTTGAGACGGTGACATCACCTTCAAAGCGGGAGCTGCAACTGAAATAAATATAATTCATTATATCCGACAGCTCGGGCATAATATCTACATAAGTCACACTCTTTGAAAGATTTATTGTGTATTCAAAGGTATCAGGATCAAAACCCGGAGTAAGCACTCCCTCCGAGAGCTTTATTGAACCGAGTTTCGGAGAAACAGCAGGTTTATCTGAGCCGGAGCTTGAATCAGGATCAGTTATTTCCGCAGATGAAGAGTCATCGGGCACAGAAGATTCATCCGGAACAGAAGAACTGTCGATCTCCGAAGAATCTTCACCTGGATCTCCTGCTTCTTTAATAGTGATCTGTGCGGAAATACCGGAGATCTGAGAAGGGGCACCGTCCGGATCATAAATAATAGGATTGTTTACAGCAAATTCTGTACTGCCCGGCTTCAACGGCTTGAATGTAAGCGGAATGCTGATCGAAGCGATCTGCTCCTCAGGGTGGAAAACAAGATGCAGGACTCCGTTCCCGCCGGTCGCTGAACCGTCAATATACTCAACAGCCGAGCTGTCGTAAACCAGATCCGTTTCGACTCTGCCGATCATATCATCAGCAGTAAAAACGAGCCTGACCTCAAAGCTCTCACCTTCAGGAACCTCTTTATCAACAGAGAAAGCCAGACCTGGCTCTGCATTTGCGACAGGCACCGGAAAGATCAGCAATAATAGTATCATCAAAACGGCTGAGGCTGCCGTTCTTATAGCATAAGTCATTTTGACCTCCTAAGCTAAATAGCCTGTTTACTTTTCTATTATATTACATAATCTTCTTTAAGTCAACCTTAAATATGTTATCACTCCATTATTCTTTTCATAAATTGCTCTGTCATGATGCCAGATGGCCGATTGAAACGTCCCAGGTCATAGAGACAATCAGTATCGCCTTGAACAATATTATTAACCTTCTCTTCTACACCGAGAGAAGCTTTAAAGCCGCAAACCTTTACAAGTGTCTTTGCAGCTTTGCAGCTAAATCCATACGGATATGTATAAACCACAGGAGAATAACCGCAGTTATCTTTCAGCAGACGCTGGACTGCAAAAACATCGTTAAAAAAAGCACGACGGTATTCTGAAAAGCTCTCCGTGCTCATCTGAACAGAACCCTGCCTTGCCCCAAGCTCATGCATATCAAAGCTGTGATTACAGAGCTCGATCCTGCCGCTTGAAAGCAGAACAGAAAGATCATCTGTATCCAGATAGGAATAATAATCAGACGGTTGAGCCTCCTCTCCTGCAGCTTCAGTATATCTCCCGACAACAGATATCGAAGCATACATATCATATTTATTTAACAGAGGAAGCAGGTAAGTCAGATTATTCCTCATTCCGTCGTCAAATGTCAAGGCTACAACCTTTTCACATAATTCTGCTCTGTTATCGGCAAATTTTATAAGCTCAGAAAGCTTGACAGTCTTGTATCCATTCTCTTTAAGCCAGATAAGATCCTGTTCAAGCTGTCGAGGAGAGATTATATACTCTCCCTGCTTATCCGAATCAGGCAGTATACTGTGATACATGATAATGGGAACTTTTCTTGACACCGAATTGTCCTCAGAAACACCAATTTCAGGTCTATTGCTTGCTGCTTTGCTTGACAACGTGCTGATCTGCAGAACTATACAAAAAGCAGCAACTATACCTGTAAAGATATATGCAATTACACGCGCTTTTGTCTTCATTTCATCCTCTCCTTATGCTGTTTATATTTTGTATTATATGTCCGGAAGCACTGAATTAGGAGTCCGGATGTGAAATATCTGCTTGTTAAAGACAGTTCCGAAAACAAACATAAAAAAATAATAAAATAATCAGTTTCCCTCTTGAAAATTTTGTGCATATCTGATATAATAAATATATATAGGATCATTTATGATATTTCATTCTATTTTGTAATAAACGGAGGGGTCAAATTGAGTACTATTCGTTCAAAGCTGATGCTGGCTATGTTCTCGGTATCACTGCTGATAACGATACTGCTGAGTATATTCAGTGTAGTGTATATCAACAAATCGGTCAAGGACTCGCTTCACGACACTTTGAAGCCTTTGGCTGCGCAATCTGCTGCGGCTTTTGATAATGCTGTTGAAAGCTACGGGGATCGTCTGTCAGATGTTATTTGCAGCACTGCATTCAAATCTGCCGAAAACGATCAGAAAAGGATCGAAATGCTTGCCGACTCCTTCCAACCTAATGAGGGCATCTTCTCTTTTGCCATCTTTGAGATCGACGGATCTGTAAATGCTACAACCAACGGCATCTGTGAGCAGATGGTTACACAAAAGAATATATCGAATGCACTTACACTTAATAAGATCGTTTATAATGAATTCAAAACGATAGAGAACAATATATGCTTTTCTATCCTGAGCCCCGCAGATTGTTCCAATCAGATAAAGGTAGTCGGTATGTCTGTCAAGGCTGACAAACTCGTCGAGATGATAAAGGATATTGATCTCGAAAAGGAAACCATCGCTTTCGTTGTGATACCGACAGGCGAGATAATCCTTCATAACGAAGTTCAGAAAGCTATCAGCCGTCTTAACCCGGTTGAACTCGCTAAGGAAGACTCCTCTTATCAGGATCTTGCAAGCTTCATAACTAAAGCGACTTCTTCCGAATCCGGCTCTACCGACTATTCTTTTAATGACGTAGACTATATCGCAGGATATTCAGCTTGCAAAGAATTCGGCGGCGCTCTCTGTATCGCCTGCCCAGCAGAAGACTTCCTGACCGCCAGAAGTCAAGCTCTGAAAAATACCATCCTGATCGGAATAGTGCTGATGATCGTTACCGTCATCATTTCCCTCATCTTCGCTGCAAGGATGTCTAAGCCGATAGTTTCGACTACAAACCGTATCCGCGAACTTGCTCAGGGCAACCTGACCGATAAAGTCGAGGTTTCCTATTCAAAGGATGAGATCGGTATCCTATCAGGCTCACTGGCTGATACCATAGTCCGGTTAAGACAGTACATAACCCTTATCACCGTCGCACTGACTCAGATCTCTGAGGGCAATATGACCCACAGGGTCGAAGGGGACTTCAAGGGAGATTTTATAAAGATCAAGTCAACATTCAACGAGATCCTTGAATCTCTCAGTGAGACCTTCGCTTCGATCAATACATCCGCTGAGCAGGTGAACTCAGGTGCTGTTCAGGTCTCGAATTCGGCACAAGCTCTCTCACAAGGCTCTACTCAGCAGGCAAGCGCCATCGAAGAGCTCTCTGCAACACTTAACGAAGTATCAACTCAGGTCAAGCAGAACTCCAAGGACGCTAAGAACGCATACAATATCGTTACCGAGAATACCAAGGCTATCTCCGCCTGCAACGAGGACATGAACAATATGCTGGAAGCTATGGAGCAGATCCATACGACCTCGGCAGAGATCTCGAATATCATCAAAGTAATTGACGAGATCTCCTTCCAGACTAACATCCTTGCACTTAACGCCGCAGTTGAAGCTGCTCGTGAAGGATCCAAGGGCTTCGGTGTCGTAGCAGACGAAGTCAGACGGCTTGCTTCCCGCTCCGCAGAAGCTGCCAAGCAGACGGCCGCACTTATCGAAAATTCTACTAAGGCTGTTAATAAGGGCTCCGAGCTCGCTACTCAGACAGCACAGTCCCTTGGCGACATAGTTAACGATTCCATCACGATCCAAGGCCTTGTCAAGAACATCACAGACGCTTCCGCTCAGCAGGCTGAGGCTATCGTTCAGATCAATACAGGCGTTGACCAGATCTCGGCAGTCGTTGCGACCAATACAAGAACAGCTATCGGCGCTGCTTCTGCAAGCGAAGAGCTCTCGCAACAATCGCTCATTCTCAAGAACATGATCGCTAAATTCAGGCTTTCGGAAAATGATGAGTCCGAAGCATCCCGCTCGGATGATTATGATGAATTTGACGGATACGATGATGATACTTCCGACAGCCCGGCGTACAATTCAAAAGCCGGCCAGCTTTCATCCGATCTCGATGACGACGATGATGAAGAGCTCGCAAACCATATCGGAGAAAAAGATCTGAAGATCATGCTTGACGACGAAGACAACAAATACTGATCTACCGGCGCTCTGCGCCCTGATAAGTAAGATAACTGAAAGGACTTGATAGTATGAAAAGACGTATTGGGATCCTTACGAGCGGCGGCGATTGCCCCGGACTCAATGCTACCATCAGAGGAGTAGCAAAAGCTTGTTACGAAAGATTCGGTGACGATGTTGAGATCGTCGGGATCCAGAACGGCTACTACGGGCTTATGAACAATATGTGCAAAGAGATGCAGCAGTCTGATTTCTCCGGTATACTTACCAGAGGAGGAACTATCTTCGGTACAAAACGCACTCCGTTCAAGATGATGAAGGTCGTTGAAGAAGACAATCTTGATAAGGTCAAAGCGATGAAACAGACCTACAAGAAACAGAAGCTCGACTGCCTGCTGACCCTTGGAGGCAACGGTACCCACAAGACTGCCAATCTTCTCTCGGAGGAAGGACTGAATGTCATCGGGCTTCCCAAGACCATAGACAACGATATCTGGGGCACATCCGTTACCTTTGGTTTCCATACTGCTGTCGATATAGCGACCGATGTCATCGACCGTCTCCATACAACTGCTACTTCTCATAACCGTATACTTGTAGTCGAGATCATGGGCAATAAAGCAGGATGGCTGACTCTGTATTCCGGAATCGCCGGAGGTGCTGATATAATCGTTATCCCTGAGATCCCGTATGATATCGACAAACTGGCGCAGGCCTGCACAAAACGTGCGGAGAATGGCAAGGGATTCTCAATACTTGCCGTCGCAGAGGGTGCATTCGATGTCAATGAAGCTAAGATGAAAAAGAAAGAACGAGCCAAAAGCCGTGCCGATGCCGGGATAACTACTGCATCGACCCGTATTGCCAAGCAGATAGAGGCTGCGACCGGCTGCGAGACAAGAGTCTGTGTTCCCGGCCATATGCTCAGAGGCGGCAGCCCTTCCGCTTACGACAGAGTTCTTGCAACTAAATTCGGAGTCCGCGCTGCCCAGCTTATTGCTGAAGATAAATACGGCTTTGCTGTAGCAATGATAAATGAAACAGTGTCCGAAAACAAGCTCATAGACGTTGCAGGCAAGACAAAATTCGTTCCCGCAGACGATCAGATGGTACAGACAGCCAGAGATATCGGCATATCATTTGGCGACTAAACTATGTAGGAAAAATACATCCCCCGGAAAAGCTAAATGCTGCTCTCCGGGGGATTTTTTCTTAAAAAGCTCTCCCTTTCCGCGAAAGAGAGAGCTTAAAGATCATCAGATAGTGTGTACTTTATTGGCAGCATCAGAATGCTGATCAATACCGAACTTAACATTTCTTCTGTGCTCAAAGAACTTGGGAGCCACCTTCGGGAACATAGCATAAGTGAGCACATCTTCCTCCTGCTCTGTCCATTCAGCACATTCCTTGCGCATATCATCCAGCTCAGGCTTCAGAAGATCGGCAGGGCGGCAGGTTATTGGCTCCTCGCTGCCAAGGATCTGCTTCTGGAAAGCAGGATCAATCTCAACAGGAGTCTTGCCGTATTCACCCTTTACGAGGCCCTTGAATTCCTTTGTAACAGTCTTATAGCGCTCGCCCATAATAACATTGAACACAGCCTGTGTCCCGACGATCTGTGAAGTCGGTGTAACAAGCGGAGGATAACCCGAATCCTTGCGGACTCTCGGCACCTCACGGAGAACATCCTCAAGCTGATCTGCTTTTCCGGCCTGTTTGAGCTGCGAGAGAAGGTTCGAGAGCATTCCGCCCGGGACCTGATAAAGCAGCGCATTTGTGTTGGTCGCAAGCATCGAAGGATCCAGCAGCCCGGAATCAATGTATTTCTTTCTGAGTGTCATAAAATAATCTCTCAAAGCATTGAGCTTGACAAGATCGATGCCGGTATCATACTCAGTGTCACGGAATGTAGCAACGATCGACTCAGTAGGAGCGTGAGAGGTTCCCAGAGCCAGAGGCGAGATCGCAGTATCGACAGAATCAACACCCGCCTCGACAGCCTTGATGATACACATTGAAGCCAGACCAGAGGTATAATGAGTATGCAGGGCAACAGGGATCTTTACCACAGACTTGATATCTCTTACCAGGCTTTCAGCCTCATAAGGAGTAAGAAGCGCAGCCATATCCTTGATACAGATCGAATCAGCTCCGGCCGACTCGATACGCTTGGCATAATCCATATAGTATTCGTGAGTGAAGACCTCTCCGAGAGTATACGAGATAGCAACCTGAGCATGGCCCTTTTCCTTATTTGCTGCCTTGATAGCTGTCTGGAGATTTCTGATATCGTTCAGAGCATCAAAGATCCTGATAATATCAATACCGTTGGCGATAGACTTCTGAACGAAATACTCTACAAGGTCATCTGCATAGTGGCGATAGCCCAGCATATTCTGGCCTCTGAAAAGCATCTGGAGCTTGGTGTTAGGCATCTCGCGGCGGATAGTACGGAGCCTTTCCCAAGGATCTTCGTTAAGGAAGCGGATGCAGGCGTCAAATGTTGCACCGCCCCAGACTTCTGCAGAATAGAAACCGATCTGATCCATCTGCGAAAGAATAGGCTTCATATCGTCGATGGACATTCTTGTTGCGATAAGAGACTGATGCGCATCACGCAGCGCTGTCTCAGTGATCTTCAGCTTTCCCATGATCTACCGTCCTTTCCCTCAGCCGATAACGGCGAGGACGGTGCCTGTCTCAACAGCAGTACCCTTAGTCGTATTTACGCTGAGCACCTTACCTGCAACGGGCGAGTTGACATCGTTTTCCATCTTCATAGCCTCAAGAACGAACAGCGCCTGTCCGGCAGTTACAGAATCTCCAACAGAGACCTTTACGTCAAGGATAGTTCCGGGCATAGGAGCAGAGACCTTTGTGCCGTCAGCAACGGGAGCTGCTGCGGGTGCAGGTGCAGCAGCTTTGGGAGCTGCAGCAGGAGCAGGAGCTGCAGCAACGGGAGCTGCGGCATCGGCAGAAAGCTCCTCAACAGCTACATCATAAGCTTTTCCATTCACAGTAATGCTGTATCTTTTCATTTTTATATACCACCATTCTTTAAGTATAGTATTATCAAAGCTGGATATTGGAGTGCTTCTTAGGAAGCCTGGAGATACGCTTTCCTGCAAGGATATCAAGAGCACCGATAAGTGCATCTCTGACTCCTTCCGGAGATACCAGCATATCTACACAGCCCTTCTGAGCAGCAGCAACTGCGGAAGCCTCTCCGCTCTCATACTCAGAAACGAGCTTAGCTCTCTCGGCGCCGAGGTCATCAGCACCCTGGAGTTTATCATGATAGAGGAACTCAACAGCAGCAGCAGGAGCCATCGGAGCAATTACAGAGTCAGCCAGCGCAAATGTCATATCGGCATTAGCACCCTTACCTGCAAGTGCGATATACGCAGAGCCATAAGCCTTACCGGTAACAACAGCGAGCTTGATGCAGGTCGCCTCAGCATAAGCATGAGCGAGCTTAGACATACTCTTTACTGCACCGGCTGCCTCGGTATCATCGTTGGCAGCAAAGCCTTCGGTATCGACAAATGTGATGACCGGAAGTGCAAATGCGTCACAAGTACGGACAAATCTTGCGATCTTGGAGCAATCATCAGCGGTGAGCTTGTCTGCTGTTTTGTTTGTAGCAACAACGCCGACAGGAGAACCTCCGACAGAAGCAATCGAAGTATAGGAAGCACATCCGCACTCTGCATAAAGCTCAGTAATGCTCCCGTCATCAAATACTGCAGCGACCTGAGAAGCTGCATCCTTGCCGAAGCTATCAGCAGGAAGCTCAAATTCATAAACAGGAACAGGCGAGAGATTGTTCTGCGGCAGTTTCATAAGAAGAGCTGCGGCAGCTTCAACAGCAGATTTATCATCCTCGCAAACCAAAGCGGCAGTACCGTTCTTTGCTGCATTGGCAGCCGGATCCTTTATCCCGCTGTTAGGAGCTACATAAAGCTCACTGTCTTTGGTGATAACTGTAAAGTCGGCACTCTCAGCCAACATTGCAGCCGCACCGGAGCAAACTCCGGCAACAACAGCGATCATCGGAACAACACCCGAAAGATTGGAACTCCACATAAGCAGCTCGCCATAAGCTGTCATAGCGCCGAAGCTGTCCTCAAGATCGGCACCGAAGCTGTCAAAGATACCGACAACAGGAGTTCCGGTCTTTGCTGCAAGATCAAAGATCTTTGCGATCTTATCTGCTGCCAGCTTTGTCATAGCGCCGCCTTTTACAGACGAATCCTGCGAAAAGGCATAGACAGGCTCGCCATTCACATAGCCGTAGCAGGTAACAACACCGCTGAGGCTGGTACCGCTGACAGCGAAAGGATCAAGCTCAGTAAAGCTGCCCTCATCAAACAGATATGTCAGACGCTTTCTCGCAGCCGACTCCGAACCGGCAAGATCAGAGAGCTCAGCGAGACCAAGATATTTCTGAGACATTCGGTTATATCCCCCATTCAATTATTCTCATCGGCAGATCTATGCCGACACACTCATACATATCTATTATACTATTTTCCTCTTGTCAATACAAGAGCAATATCCGCACAAATTCATTTTTTACAATTTTGTAACATTTCGGCATTCTAATATTTGTAAAATAACTGTGAACGCCCTTGACACTCCAGTACAACTAAGATATAATAAAGACAATATATAAAAGCGATGAAGGGAACAAAGGTCTTCCGCCTCTGTTACAGAGAGCCGCCGTTTGGTGAAAGGCGGTAAGGGCTGTCGGCTATAACTCCTCCCCGAGCAGGCAGGGCGAAACAAGTAGTCTTGCACGGGCGCTCCCGTTATAGAGCAGCGCATTGTTCGATGTGCATGAGGCATAAACGGTGACGTTTATGTGAATGAGAGTGGTAACACGGGTCTTGCTCGTCTCTTGTGGGAGACGGGTGTTTTTATTTTTGGCCCAAGCTCCCGAAAAATCTTTTTTTGGAGGTATACAATATGAAACATCCCGAAAAGTATCAGAGAGGCTATTTTATGCCTCCCTACCCGTGCATGAAATGGGCGCAGAAAGAATACATCGACAAGGCTCCGATCTGGTGCTCTGTCGACCTCAGAGACGGAAACCAGGCGCTCATCATCCCTATGAGCCTTGAAGAAAAACTTGAATTCTTTGCCAAGCTCGTCGAGATCGGGTTCAAAGAGATCGAGATCGGCTTCCCTGCCGCTTCCGAAACAGAATATGAATTCTGCCGCACCCTTATCGAAAAGGATCTCATCCCGGACGATGTTACTATCCAGGTGCTGACACAGTCCAGAGAGCACATTATCAAAAAGACCTTTGAAGCCATAGACGGCGCAAAGCACGCCATCGTTCACCTCTACAATTCTACTTCCGTAGCACAGCGTGAACAGGTATTCAGGATGAGCAAGGAAGAAGTCAAGGAGATCGCAGTTTCAGGTGCAAAGATCTGTGAAGAATACAGAAAGAAGGCCAATGGCAATATCACCTTTGAGTACTCTCCCGAGAGCTTCACTGGAACTGAGCCGGAATATGCGCTGGAGGTTTGTAACGCTGTCCTTGACGTATGGAAACCTACTCCCGAAAGAAAAGTTATAATGAATCTCCCCGTTACTGTTGAAATGAGTCTGCCCCACGTTTACGCTTCACAGATCGAATATATGTGCGAGAATATGAATTACCGCGAAAACGTTATAATCTCTCTCCATCCGCACAACGACCGCGGCACCGGTGTAGCTGACAGCGAGCTCGGTATGCTGGCAGGCGCAGACCGTATCGAAGGCACCTGTTTCGGCAATGGCGAGAGAACAGGAAATGTTGATATCGTAACGCTTGCAATGAATATGTATACTCATGGAGTAGACCCTAAACTCGATTTCTCAGATATTCCTTCCCTTGTTGAAATATACGAAAGAGTTACCAGGATGAAGGTCTACGAACGCAGCCCGTATGCAGGTCAATTGGTATTCGCTGCTTTCTCCGGCTCTCATCAGGATGCTATAGCAAAGGGAATGAAATGGCGCGAAGAGAAAGACCCGGAACACTGGACCTGTCCTTACCTTCCGCTTGACCCCAAGGATGTCGGCAGAGAATACGACGGCGATGTTATCCGTATCAACTCCCAATCCGGCAAAGGCGGCATAGGATTCCTCATGGAAAAGAAATACGGTTACAATATGCCCAAAAAGATGCGTGAGAACTTCGGCTATGCTGTCAAGGACATCTCCGACCGTATGCACAAGGAGCTCCTTCCTGATGAGATCTACAAGATCTTTAAGGAAAACTATCTGAACATCAACGCTCCGGTAAAGGTCATCGAGTCTCACTTCAAACAGGATGCCGACGGTCGTATCTCCGCTCAAGTGACTATTTCTGTAAACGGAGGCGAACCCAAAGTATTCTCCGCTCGCGGAAACGGACGTCTCAACGCCGTTGCAGGAGCATTGAAGCTGGCTACGGATGTAGACTTTACTCTTGAAAGCTACGACGAGCACGCTCTCGAAAGACATTCCAATTCCGAAGCCGTCTCATATGTCGGTATATCCGCCAACGGCAAGATGGTTTGGGGCGCCGGCAGACACACGGATATCATAGTATCCTCGATCTACGCTCTGCTTTCCGCTCTCAACCATATTCTCGGCTGAAAATAAGCGAACTGCCTTAACGGCAGTTACGAAAAAGGTATTCCCCCGCAAGGAGGAATACCTTTTAGCATTTAAAGCGTTTTAGACATAAACAGAACCAGATCGTCGTCATTTGTATAAATATTATCATACGGAGTGCAGGGCTTGCCTTTATACCATACTCCTGACCCGTCCGGAATGTAACCTCGCTTAACATACATTCTCTGTGCGCTGCCATAACCGTTGTGCAGTCCTACCGCCAGACAAACAGTATCGGAATAACGCCCAGCGACTTTTTCGGCAGCATCCATCAATACACTTCCGATGCCTTTCCTTCTGAACTTTACAAGGACTCCGAAATCAACGATCTCAGGATAACCCTTGCCGGCAAACGGGCCGGAAGCCGGATCAGGATACACATTTATGTATCCGGCGGGAGAGCCCCGAAAGACAGCTACCAGAGAGACTGCCTTCCCGTTTTTCACATCTTCGATATGAGAAAGGTACTTCTCTTCTGAACTGTTCCAGCCCTGTGCGATCTCCTCTTGGGCAAAGTATCCGGCATCATCAGGGACCATATCTCGGACGATAATGTCATCGTCTCTGAAATAGATCATATAGTCATCTTGTAAACTCATCGCTTTTCATATACCTCAACTATCTCTCCGTAATAGGCTATATGATAATCACTGGCAGAATACTGCTCTGGGATTATTGACTTATCAACAAAGCATCCGGAAGTAAACTGCTGAG
>CAMNNQ010000201.1 GCA_946545645.1 uncultured Clostridia bacterium
CGACGCAGGCTTGCAAGCGAAGTTTACTTCGCTTTACGCAACGTCAAGGAGAATTTGGGTAATATGACGGAAAGCTGGCAAGCAGATGATGTGCAGAGGCGTTAGCCGTGGGTCGTGCGGTGTTGCCTAAAGTATTAACGTTGTGCAACAGCCTCATTCCCGAGAGTTCCCGCAAGCAGTACGTCAGCCTGTCATTTGCAGCAATATACGACCGGATCGTGATCCTGTCTTTATGTCTCTGCACGCCCGCTGCATCAGCCCCGTTCCGCTCTCCCTGCCGGAACTTCTCCGGGCAGCAGAAAAGCGGCGCTCACGTTCCCGCAAGTGCCGCTCTTTTCCGTATGCCTGTAAATCACTTCTTCATTCCGGCCTGGGGAGCTTTCGGCTTTTTCACCGCCGTGAGCTCCTTGCTCTTCTCAGCCGCCGCCTCAGCCGCCGGAGCAGTCTTGCCTGCCCTGCGCTGCTTCTCAGCGTTCAGCGCCCGGACGGTCTTGACCATATCATCCACCGTCTTTTTAGGCGTGCGGGGAGCGCTCTTCCCCAGTGATCTCAAAGCTGCTTCTATTCTGTAATCGTTCACAGTCATTTTCCTTTACTGTATTATTACCGCTGCCTGTTATTAGTTGAACTTCTTGCCGCCCTGACCGAGCTGCTTGTTCACATCGGCAGCCTGACCGTTTACCTGCCGGGTCTTCTGCTCCTGACGCTTTTCATATCCCTTGATTAAGGACTGATAGATGTCCTGAGCGTGATCCGCATCAGCCTGCTCAAAGAGGTCCTTGCTGGTATTCATCTGCACAGCATTCTTCATAGCCTTTGAATATCTGATAACGGAAAGATTCTTTGCAAAATCATCCTCATCCACCGGTGCGTTCTTGTCAGGAGCCTTGCGCTTCATATGGTATGCGGTAGCGATCACTGCATACTCGTCCAGCATCTTCTCCTTGTCTGGATAATTCCCCTCGCCGGCTGCTTCCTTGGCTGCTCTGATCGCCTTCTGTGCATTTGCGATCTTGTCATCAAGAGTTTCAGCCTTTTTATCTTCCTGTGCCACATATCCCTTACTTGCCTTTTCCTTGATCTCAGCCTTTTTGGCGTTTATCTCGGTGCGGATGCTTGTCTTCTTCGCTTCCAGCTCATTATATCTCTCATCAATTGTCCGATCGCGTCCGAGATCAGCCTGGAGCTCGTTTGCCATTGCTTCAAGCCTGGGAAGATTTTCTTCGATCAGCAGCCGGATCATCTTGGCATTCCTTATACGCTCTCTGCCGTCATGTCTCTTCATAATGACATAACCGCCGATAGTGTGAGTATCTCTGTAGCGCTGTGCGCTCTCCCTTACTTCACGAAGCGTGTCAAGGATCTCCTTGGGCGATGATTTTTTAGCGCTCATGTTGGAAAGATCAGAGGCGCGTTCGGTCAGATCAAGATATTCCTTATGCTTGTTTTCATCCAGCTTGCCCCGTGCCATTTTGTCATTTCTGAAATACGCAGTGGCGTTGTCGGTCATGGTGATAAGGTCCTCAACAGCGCTCTGGAAAACCTTCAGCTTATCCTGCTCATCAGTGATGATCTTGATGTCAGCGTGCCGGTGCCTGATCTTCTCCATTCCCTTCGGATCAGCCTTTACCATAGCGCGTTCCTGCTGCTCATAGCCGCACTCCAGCGCATACTGGTTCATCTTGTCCTTTTGAGGGCCGCCCGCAGCTGCTTTTTCGATGAATCCCTGCTTTCTGGCTTCAAGCTCCTCATCAGTGAGCTTTTTGCATTCTGCCTTGATCTCAGGCATACCGTCGAAATATGCGCTGCTGAGGCTGCTGTCAGCAATATCCTGGGTAAGCGCTGCGCCTATATTCTCCGTGAGAACGCAGTATCCTTTCATTTCCTCATTGGTCTGTCCGGAAAAAAGCATCTCTGCCTTGCGGCGCTTTTCCGGCTGACGGGGGAAACGTCTGTTAAGGAACGTCTGGCCCTCCTGATACTGCTTGCTTCTCTCGGTAATGACGCCGTCAGTAACTGTGTCCTGGAAATAGCTCAGGACCTCGGTAATGACACCGGTGGCCATGTTGTTGTTTTCTTCCATAAGCTCATCTATAGCGGTGTTGAAAAGCTGTCCTACACCGCGGGCAGCAGTGAGCTCCTTGCTGTATTCGGTCTTGCTGCACAGAATGGTCATTGCCATTTTTTCGGTCTTCTTGGGAGTCTCAGCCCAGTAATCAGCATACTCGATCTCTCCGTTCCTGATCTGGTCCTCGATCTCTTCAAGCCTGTCAACTGCATTGCAGGCAGTCTCAGTGCTCATCCTGCTGGTCGCCAGGAACAGCTCCTTCAGATTATCCAGTGCCTCAGGGTCTTCCGATGCACCGGCGCACAGCTGAGATACGAAATCCTGCATCGCGTCCTGGATAGGATTGTTCTCGACATCTATATTCCCTGACAGATTAGCCTTGATGTACTGCTGCTTCATATATGCAGCCATACCGTCAAAGTCTCCTCTTTCATGGTAAGAGTAAAGCATATCTATAACTGCTTTGTGTTTCTTATCGTAATCTGCACCCTTCGGCATATTGATCTCCTCTGTTTGTTTCGGTTTAGCGGTTCTTCCGACCGCTTTCACAAGTAATACCCCCGTATGATATGACAGGGTGCAGAGATTTGAAAAAAATATTCTGACGCTTAGTGAAAAGCGAATAGTGAATGATCAAGGCATCACTTTCAGCAATATTCTGATCCGTTCGCCCTGCGGGTACTACTTTTATTATTAACAGCTGTTATTATCAACTGTCAACTATCTGCTGTCCACTCTTCTTTTTTGTACCAGATTGGTACAAGACATTTTCATAATAATATGGTATAATTTTGCTGTAAGCCTGTGCTGAAACATTTTTTTCAGTTTCAGCACCCAAATTACGACAAGCAGGGTATTACTTATGAACGACGAAGAAATGGTCAAAGCCTACAGCGATATGATCTATGGGGTGGCAATGCGCTATGTCCGCAACCGGGCGGATGCAGACGATGTCTATTCCGATGTATTCTATCGTTATTTCCGCAGAGAACGCAGCTTCGACAGTGAAGAACACCGCAAAAGCTGGCTCCTGCGGGTAACAGTCAATGCCGCCAAGGAGTTCCTCATCAACCGCGGTCACGGTGAGGAGCTGAATGAAGATATGTTCGGTGACGAGGCTGTTTCAGCATCCTGGGATACCAGCATTGAAGACGTGCTTGCTGTCAGGGACGCTCTCAAAAAGCTGGACGGTGAATACAGAGAGGTCATCGAGCTTTATTATTTCAGCGATCTTTCTGTCGCTGAGATAGGCCAGATGCTCCAGAGATCGGTAAATACCGTCAAATCCCAGCTTCTCCGCGGACGCGGCAAGCTCAAAGAGCTGATCGTTTCTCCCGACTGAACCGCAGCATGTCCCGCCGGCCAGCTTCGTTCCGGCGTTCACGACCGGGGCGTCATACCCCGGATACAGTAAGATATTAACTCCCTGTGTCACAGAAAGGACTTCGGGCGTTAAGATAGCAATTATAATTTGTTTTATGGAGGAAACTGATATGAAAAACACCGTAAAGAGAAAGTTCATGCTTATGGCAGCCCGCATTATGGGAGTTATGACCGTCGGCTCAGCAGCAATGATAACTGCCTTTGCCGCTCCCAGCGATTCATCCAAGGCTTCCCTCGATGACGTTACCAGTCCTATCATCGACCTGCTGAAAAACGTCCTCAACGTTCTTATCCCGCTGGTGGCAGCCGTGGGCGCTATCTTCTGCGTAAGCCTCGGCCTCAAATATTCCAAGGCTGAAGAGCCGCAGGAGCGTGAGAAGGCCAAGCAGCATCTGAAGAGCGCTATCATCGGTTTCGTACTTATTTTCGTGCTGGTCGTAGCCCTCAGGATCGCAACTCCTATCTTCACCGACTGGATGAACGACAATTCTCCCAAGAACTGATATTCTTCTATAAGCCTTCTTTATGCCATTAAGGATGATCTGAATGAAAAAGCTCTCTCTGCGTAAAAAGAGAACACTGTGTACTGTACTTTGCGCCGCCTTAGCTATGCTGACGGCGGCGCAAAGCATTGCTGTGCCCGAAAACATCGCCTACGCCGTCCAGACCTCCGGTGAGGAGGAGACCAATAACGTCGGCGGCCAAGTGCTGGATGACGTGCTGGATGAGATCATACTTTACCGCTGGGTCAAGTATAACGGAAACAATTATCCCAAGGATAAGAACTGGCATCCCATGCTCACCCTCTGGGGCTCCGGCAAGACAAAGGTCATGAACCCCTCAGCTCCCGGGGATATCTATCTCCAGGACTCTCATGAGATCATCGAGGGCGCAAAATGGTTCGGCAGAGACGGCAACGGCATCTATCCCCTTTCTACCTATAACGATACCCGCGTGGGCCCGTATTCCGGTACTAACCTCAATGTGGACCCCATAGGCGCAGCCGCCCTCAGGGCTCACGACACCGCAAATTATAAGGAAATATCCAACGGTGTGAACAAGGACGTTTTTTATACCACCAGCAGCTGTAACTGCACCTTTGCCCGCTATGCCGGCATCGAGAAAAAAACCAAATGCCCCTACTTCACACTGACCCTCTCCAGCGGCGAAAAAGCACAGACTAATTCCGTCGCTTCAATGCGCAGTGAATTTGTCATCAACCTCCCCAACGGAAGAGAACTGGGCGGCCAGAAAAGCGGCCAGCTGAAAATAACCAAGGGAGATTCCCGCGCCCCCGGCTACGAGGATATCGTCTTCCAACCTGACGGCTACGGCCAGTACCATATCTTCGATTATAACATCAGCGACCCCAACGTTTACCTCGTGCTGCAGGATAACTTCTTTATCGGCGAGTCCAAGTTCGATTTCGGCGGCGGCTATTTGAACGACCAGTACACCTCCGATGCCGATACCTGCGATATCTATTTCGGCGAGACTTTCCGCTATTCCGCAGTGGCGGAGGATACAACCGTCGGCAGCGGCCAGGTGCTTTCTATCGCCGCCAATGACTATATCGATGCCAAGGGCAATGAACAGTCTCAGAACGGCGTGATGCTCCCCGTGGGCAAGACCATAACGATCGAAAAAGGCGGCATCCTCAGCATCAGCGGCGATTTCATCAACAACGGCACTATCATCAATAACGGCGGAACTGTCCTGATACAGAAGGGCGGCAATATCTTCCCCTTCAGAACAGGCTCCACCCCCTCGAAAAACGGCTGCGGCACGATCAAGTGCCTTGGCGGAGATATAATAATCAAACAGGGCGGCGCACTCTACGCCGGACTCAATGATGAGAAAGGCAACCTCGTTCCGTTCTACCTCGACGAAAACTCCACCCTTATCAATCAGGGCCTGCTGGTCTACGGCTCCATGCGCCTCGGCGAGAGCGCAAGGGTCGAATGCTATAACGGCTCAAAGACCTTCGGCTCCTGGTTCATGGGTGATATGCAGGAGACAAATCTCGACTGCTCAAAGCTGACCTTCTCACAGCTGGAGACCGTCAAAAAGAGCTTTGAGGAGCGGGGCTTCAACTACATATACAACGAGGGGACAAAAATATTCACCTACCTCGAGCTGAAGCAGAATGAGCAGCTGGATATGCTTTCCAAGTATAACCAGAATTTCCTCGAGAATAAGACCGACAGCCTTAAAGGCGTGCTGATGCCCGCCGGGAATACATCTCTGATGGTCGGAGAGGGCGTATATGTCCCCTCGAATGTTTCCGAGGCTAAACTGCCCCATTTCCTGGTGGGGACAACTGCATCGGTGAACGACAGCCACTTCGATAAGAAGCTGAAACAGGAGACACTCACGATATGAAAGATATTTTCAGTAAGCTGACTGTAAAAAAACTGATACGCAATATAGTCGTCGCTGTGCTGATCCAGTGCATCGGCGGCTTCGGTGTGCGTACTTTTATGGATTATATAAATTCTCTCGGCCCTGATAAGACCTTCAAGGTCCACCCGGAGTACCTTTTCAGCCCCCTTACCTGGCTCATCGGCCTTGTGGCTGTGGTAGCCGTCGGCATCATCTGGCTGTTTTCAAGCAATAACCTCGATCTGCTCCTCGGCACCGGCAAAGGCCTGCTGGGCAAGGACGGCAAGATAGATGTGGTGAAAGGCGGGCTTGAGAACAGCCGCTTTCTTACAGATAAGGAAAGAGATTCCTATTTTCCCTGCCATGTCTATGACGACCTTAAAAACTGCGATAAGGACGGCATCCCTGTCCGAGCCGTGCTGGATAAGAACAAAAAGTTACAGGTGAATTTCCTCTCCGGCGCCCATAGCCTTATCATAGGCGCTACCGGTTCCGGTAAGACGACCACCTTCATCAACCCGATGATCCAGCTGCTGGGCGCTACTGCCTGCGGCAGCTCGATGATCATGACCGACCCTAAGGGAGAGCTTTTCTCCCTCCACTCCCAGTTTCTCAAGGAGAGAGGATATAATGTCCTTCTGCTGGACCTGCGCGATACCTATTCCTCAAGCCGCTGGAATCCCCTGGGAGATATCTGGGATATGTATCAGGAGTATGTCAGGCTCGGCAAGGGCATAATCGCCCATAGGGACAGCATGGACGCTCACCCGGACCTCCAGCGTCCCGACGGCGACGCCGCTGAGGGCAAGATCTGGTTCGAGTGGCAGGGAAACGCCTATGCCGACCCCAGCCATTGCCAGGATGACGTTTCAGTAAGACGCCAGCAGATCTACGATGAGATGTATGAGGACCTCAACGACCTCATCTCCGTCATCTGCCCCATAGAAAACGATAAGGATCCCGTTTGGGAAAAGGGCGCCCGCTCTATCATAATGTCTACCTGCCTCGCTATGCTGGAGGATTCTGAGGACCCCCGTCTGGGTATGACTAAGGAGAAATTCAATTTCTTCAACATCAATAAGGCCCTGACGAATTCCGAGAACGAGTTCCAGACCCTGAAGGACTATTTCAACGGCCGGAGCAAGCTCTCCCAGGCCTATACCCTTTCAAGACAGGTGCTTTCAGCCGCCGATACTACCCTTTCATCCTATATGTCCATAACCTTCGATAAGCTGAATATGTTCAACGACCGCGGCCTCTGCGGCCTGACAAGCGCTACCGATGTGGACGCCGCCTCCTTTGCAGAAAGACCCACCGCCCTGTTTATGAAGATCCCCGACGAGAAGGATACCCGCCACGGGCTGGCCGCCGTTTTCATACTATGTATGTATAAGGCGCTCATCAAGGTGGCATCCGCAAGAGAGGACCTTTCCCTTCCCAGAAATGTTTACTTTATCCTCGATGAGTTCGGTAATATGCCCAAGATCGAAAAGTTCGACAAGATGATAACTGTCGGCCGTTCAAGAAAGATCTGGTTCAATATGGTGGTACAGTCCTACTCCCAGCTTTCCAATGTCTACGGCAATGAGGTGGCTGATATCGTCAAGTCCAACTGCGGAATGAAGATGTTCATCGGCTCCAACGATATCGGCACCTGTGAGGAATTCTCAAAGCTCTGCGGAAATATGACCGTCAGAACTACCAGCACCTCCTCCGCGATAGGCGGCAAGGAGGGAGATATCAATCTCTCCAGCCAGACGCAGGTAAGACCCCTCATCTATCCCAGCGAGCTGCAAATGCTCAATAATAAGGAATCCACCGGCAACGCTATCATCGTTACCTTCGGTAACTACCCGCTGAAAACTCAGTATACCCCCAGCTATAAGTGCCCCTATTATAAAATGGGTACTATGGATATGGGCGATATCAGAAACCATATGTTCAGAGCCGATGAGGTATACTATGACCTGGATACCAGAAACGAGATCGTCCTCGGCAAAAACGAAGACAGCGGCGATGACTGACCGGCTGTAAAAAAATAATATACGAAGAAAGGAGAGTAAGATATGTTTGCGGCTAAACTGCTTTCACTGCCTGTATCGCTTTTGATGTCCGTTGCCTCTGTCGGCGGAGTGGATATAGATTATAACGGCGAAGTCGATATCTACAGCGGCAGCCCCGTGAGCAGCGAAGAATCATTGCAGCAGCAGACAGTTACTCTCGCAGACGGGGCACTGTATAATAAGAATTCCCACACCTTTATCTATACCGCCCCCGATTCAAACCTGACCGTCAGGTCCACGGCCGCCGACGGTATGATAACCACCGGCAGCGTGAGCCTCGATATCGACTCCTCCCTTACCGCAAAGCTCTATCTGGACGGCGAAGAGGATGAGGATATCGACCCGAAAAATATAACCAAGTCCGGCCGCTATTCCCTTGTGGTCTACGGCACTGACGTTGAGCGGCAGCTGCTCTCGTTTACTATCGTTTCCAAAAAGACCGGAGCCGTCACCAGCTATAAGCTGCCCCTCGGCTTCGACCTGAAAGCCCTTTCGATAGATAACACCGCCGTCGCCTTCACCGATGTTTCACGGGTGGATATGTCGAAGGACGGAAAGTATTCCATGACCTATCGCTGTAACCTTACAGGGATAGATTACGGCCTTGAAGTGGAGATAGACCATACTCCCCCCTCCTTTACCCTCGACGGCGTGACCGACGGCTCCGCAAGAGGCCCCGTCACAGTCAAGGACTATTCCAAGGATGACAGCTTCCGGGTCCTGCTCAACGGAGAAAACTATAAGTTCCCCGCCGACGGCGTGCTTAGCCTCCCCGGGACCTATGAGCTCACTGCCTCGGACGATGCAGGAAACACGGTTACAGAAAAGTTTGAAATCAAGTTTTACCTGAATTATCAGGGGCTGCTGTTCGGGCTGCTTTTCCTGGCAGTAGCAGCAGCAGCGATAGGATATATGATCTGGTCAAGAAAAAAATTGAGAGTGAGATAAATTATGGGCGGCGTTGTAGACCAGCTTATTGAAAAATTAGATAATTTTCTCGGGCGCATCCTGTTTGCGATCGAGAGGCTGGTGTGCCTGTTTATCAGCTGGCTTCAGCAGCTTTTCGGCGTATTTTCGGGAATTACCAAGGCGACCTATAACGACGAGAAGGATTACCTCGTCAACGTGTTCTTCGGCAACAGGATAGTGAACGCTATCTACTGGGGAATGGCCGCTATAGGTATCGTTATGGTGTTCATCTTCACCATAATCGCCGTCACGAAAAAGGGCTTCGACCTCGACGGAAAAATGCAGCGCTCCCACGGGCAGATACTGCGTACATTCATGCGCAGCATTTTCATCATCCTGTCCCTCTCCCTGTTTATGACTATTACTATTTCATTCACCAACGTGCTTATGGACTCGGTGAACGATGTGTTCAACAGAGCTCCCTCAGTGGCTCAGGGCAGCAGCTCCATCACATATACCAACGAGCAGTTCGCCGCTATGGGCCGTATCTTCAATACCGTCGGGAATTACTCCCTCAACCCCTCAAAGAATAACAGGTATAACATCAATGCCTGCTATAATGAGATAAGGGGAGATCTGAAATACCTGGCCGATACCGGCGTGTTCAATTTCTATTATACTACCGACGAAAACGGCAAAAAGACCAATACCTGGCAGTCTGTTCTTCAGGAGCTGGCGGTCGCCGCCGACTATAATCAGGAGCAGCCTGCGGATGCATATAATGAAAGCATCGCCAACGCAATGGATCACTGCGTTCAGGTGCTCAATTCCGATTACAGCTTCCACGCTATGTCACAGTACAGCAGGACCCAGCAGTACAGCACCGACGAGGTCTTCCTCGACCGCGTTCTCTTCCTCAGCGGAACTATGGGAATAGGCAACAGCGCCGCAGCCAGGAACGACGCTTACAATAAATCGCCGGATATGCTGGATAACGTCCGCGCTCCCTATTATACCGGCGATAAGAACCTGTATGACCTGGATCAGGTGAACGAGGATTTCCACGTCTCGTTCTCACGGATGAATTATCTGCTGATCTATCTGGCAGGCATCGCTATAATCGTAAATATGGCGGTAATTATCGTCAACTGTATAGTCAGGATATTCAACCTGCTGTTCCTGTATGTGATAGCCCCGCCTATCATCGCATCTGCCCCGCTGGATGACGGCGGAAAGCTCAAGCAGTGGATAACCGCCTTCATCGTTCAGGCCTTCTCTGTTTTTGCTACTGTTATATCTATGAGGATATTCCTCATATTCCTACCCATAGTTATGAGCCCCAAGCTACAGCTGGTTGATAATCCGGTCATCAGCACCATGGGCAAACTGGTGATGATCTGGGCAGGGACTGTCGCTATCGAAAAAGCTAACGGCCTGCTCACCGGTATCCTCGCAGACAGCGCGGGCTGGCAGTCGATAATGGCAGGAAGTGCCGCTCAGGATGTCAAGGGCAGCACCCTCGGCAGGCTTGCCAATGCCGCAGAAAACAAGGTCGAAAGCGCAGCTATGGCTCCCGCAGCCTGGGCCGGCAGCAAGGCTGTCGGCATAGCAAAGGGCGTGGGAAGGACCGCCGCTCTGCCCTTCCGTCCGCTGATCGGTGCAGTCTCGAACGCCGCAGGAAGACTGTCCTCCGGATTCGGAAATCTGGAAAGCAACCTGTCTAATTCTCTTGTCGAGTCCCCCGCTCAGAAACAAAAGAACGCCGAGGCTCAGGAAAGAAAAGAAGCTGCTCAGGAGCGTCAGGAACAGAAACAGTTCCGCCAGACGCTTACCAATGCCCTTGTGAACAGCGGTAACGACAGTCAGGGCGGACATCCCGGAGGACTGCCACCTAATCAGGGCGGCGTCGGCGGAGGCAAGAAAGACGACGACGATAATAACGGTGGCAGCGATAACGGCGGCGGAGGAGGCGCTCTCCCGCCAAATCTGAGCGCAGAGCTCGGCGACGGAGACGGCGGTCTTCCCGCTAATCTGGGCGCTGAACTGGGCGGCGCTGCTGAAGGCACAGGCGCTGATGTTCCCGGAGCAGGCGCTAACGGCAGACCTGCCGATCACGGACAGGCCGGCGCAGGAGCTCAGAACGGCCGTCGCCAGGCACTAAAACGCCCGCTCAATGCAGTGGAACAAGGTCTCTTCGGCACTGATGCACAGGGCATACCTGTCGGTTCAGGCGGCGCAGGGGCTAAGGCTCCCGGCACGGGCGCTCAGAACAGACCTGCTAACCCCGGACAGAGAGGCACAGGCGCTCAGAATGGCCGGCGTCAGGCACCGACACGCCCCCTCAACAAAGGAACACAAAAGCTCTTCGGAGTTAATGAACAGGGCGTATACATTCCGGGTGTCACAGACGTTAGGGCACCCAAGTCCGGCGCTAAGGGCGGTCCTGCCGGTCCCGGTACAGGCAGCGGTTCGAACGTTCCCGCTGGCGGCGCCGGGTCTGCTCAGCAGTCTAAGGGTCGGCCCGACCCGGCTCTCCAAAAGCTGTTCAGCAAGTACGGCGCATCCGGCAGCAGGCAGGATGGTGCATCCGGCGGAGGGCAGGATACCTCCAGACCGCTTGCTCCAGAGGTGCAGAAGCTGTTCGATGATGCAGAAAAAGCGGACGGCAGCGATCCGCTTCCCATGTCCCAGGCCGGTCTGGATAAGGCCATCGGTGAGCTTGATGCTATGATGCAGGCTCTCGGTGTCGGTCCCGGAGCACAAGGCTCCGATCAGTCCGGTCCGGCAGGAGATAATCCCTCCGGACAGGAAGCTCCTATCAATATCCCATCGTCCTTCTACGAAACTGAACCGCTCGATGAGGATTCCCAAGCCCAGCTGCCTTACGACAGCCATGGCATACTGAAGGATCGCAGGGAACGCGAAAAGGCTATACATAACGCCGAAAAAGCAATGAGAAACGGCGGTGTGCTCCCGAAGGACCCCAAGCCCGGCGAATATTTCTACGCCGATATGAGGGAAAGACTGAAGGCAGCACAAAGCGGTCAGGGAGGCAGCCAGGGCAGAGCTCCGGCAAGCAGCCAGACCGGCAGCCAAGGCAGCGGACGCCCTCCCGCAGATGTGCCTAAGCACAAGGGCAACAATATTCTGCCGCCTCCAGAAAGACCCGGCAGAAAATAATTGAACTGATATGATATCTTAAATGAAAGGAGAGAGGAATATGAGACTGATACCCGGCAAGACCAAGGTCAAGATCGAGCTTTTCCGCGGCATCAACCTCGGCGATATCATCGTGGGCGTAATAACCCTCGGCCTCATCGCACTTCTTCTCCTTTCAACTATCCCCGCCAGGATGTATGTCGCCGTCGGCATTCTCGCCGTGGGTATCCTGCTGGTATTCAGGATCGACTCTGTCCCCAATTACAGACTGGTCATCAATCTCCTGAAATATCTCGCCTTCCCCAGACGCTTCTGGAGGACCTTTACCGATAAGCACCTGATCTCCAGCGCCACCGAAGAAAACAAGGGCGACCATTGGAAGGACTTCTTCTCGGAAAAGTTCGAGCCGGAGGATGATACTCTGCGCGACAGCATCGAGAGGATCATCGACGAGAAAAAGATCCGCAGGGAAGAGGACGAGCGCCTTGCCAGCGACGATATCACTGACGAGGAGAAGAATGCTATCTGGCAGAAAAGGAAGGAAAGAGAAGACTCTGCCGCGAAAAAGAAGCAAGAGGAAAAGGACCCGGTCTTCAAGTCCGACCACGATATCGATGAGGTCATCCCCTTTACCGGCATAAGCGACGGCTTTATCGAGTATAACGGCAAGTATTACGGCACCGTTATCGAGATCGACCCGGTAGAATTCCGCTTCTTCAGCAAGTTCAGGCGCGACGCTTCTATCGAAAACTGCCTCGGCAAGATACTCCGCTCCTTGAAAATGGAATATTCTGCCAATATAGTCAAGATAGACCGCCCTATGATCTATGATAATTATCTGGACAGAGAATATGATAAGCTCGATGAACTCAAGGCCTCATACGAAAAAGGTCTGCTCTCGGAGGATGAGCTGAAGATCCGCGTCGAGATCCAGTATGACCGCATCCACGCCATGCGGGATATCTGCTTTGATAACAAGGTCATCCAGCCCTTCTATTATTTTGTCTTGTTCAATATCGACAAGCGTCAGCTGCAAATAGATACCGACTCTGCCATGGCAGCCATGGCACAGGGCGAGCTCACGGTGCGCAGGCTCGAGTCTTCCCGCGATCTGGCTGTATTCCTCAAATATACCAACACCCTCGATTTCGACGAGCATGATATCAAAAAGATAAAGCCCGAGGACTATGTCCGCTGGGCAATGCCCGAAAGCCTGATCTTCTCCACAAGACGGGTCGAGATCAATAAGATAATAACCCACCAGATGAGAGTCGTGGGCTATCCCTCCGATGTGGGCGATGCCTGGCTCGCAGGCGTTATGTCAGTACCCGCCACCAAGGTAGTGGTCAAGATCACTCCTATGGAAAGGACCAAGGCTATCCGTACCATCGACCGCTCTCTTCAGGAGCTGCGCAGCAGGCTCTATACCACCGGCGTGGACTCAAAAAGGCTTGAGCTGGAATCCCATATCGAGACCCTCAGCCGTCTGCTTGTGACCTTGCAGCAGGATAATGAGTCCCTGCTTACAGTGAATATCTATATCAGTATGTATGACGCTGTCAAGACCATGGAATGGAACAAGGATGAATCCATAAAGGATTCCTCGCTGGCAGTCATCGCTGATATGAAAAAGACCGTCCGCCGTATCTGGCAGGAAACAGGTATGCGGCTCAATACTATGGACTATTCCCAGCTGGAGGCCTTTATTGGCTCTCAGGTGTCAGGCTATGACCCGATGCTCAGCGACGGCCGTCCTATGCCTGCCAACACCGTCGCCGCTATGTATCCCTGGATCTATGCCCACGTTTCCGACGAGGGCGGTATCCGACTCGGCTCACAGGACGGTGTTCCCGTGTTCATTGATTTCTTCCGCCGGGATTCCGAAAGAGTCAACTCAAATATGGTCATCATCGGTAAGTCCGGTTCAGGTAAATCTTATGCCACAAAATCCCTGCTTACCAATATGGCTTCGGAAAATGCCAAGATCTTTATCCTTGACCCCGAAAATGAGTATACCGAACTGGCCCATACCCTCCACGGAAGGATCATCAATGTGGGCAACGCTACCCACGGAAGGCTCAACCCCTTCCAGATCATCACCACTCTCGACGACGACGAGGCCGGCGGCGACAGCACCGGCACAGGTTTCTCTGCTCACCTCCAGTTCCTTGAGGAGTTCTTCAAGCAGATACTTCCGGATCTTGATAAGGAGGCTCTGGAATACCTCAATTCAATGGTGGAAAGACTCTATACCAATTTCGGCATCACTATGGAAACCGACCTTTCTACCCTCACCCCCGCAGATTATCCTATTTTCAACGACCTGTACGATATAATTCTCGAGGATTTCCAGCGTACCAGGAACGATTATCTCAGAAATATGCTCCAGACCCTTATAAACTATGTCTCTAAGTTTGCCACCGGCGGAAGGAACTCCAATATCTGGAACGGACCTTCTTCTGTTACTACAGAGGAGAACTTTACCGTGTTCAATTTCCAGTCGCTGCTTGCAAACCGCAACTCAACTATCGCTAACGCCCAGATGCTCCTTGTGCTGAAATATATCGACAACGAGATCATCAAGAACCGTGACTATAACCGCAGATACGGCCTTAACCGGAAGATCGTTGTGGTCATCGACGAGGCCCATGTATTCATAGATACCAAGTTCCCCATCGCCCTCGACTTTATGTTCCAGCTGGCAAAGCGTATCCGTAAGTATAACGGTATGCAGATCGTTATCACTCAGAATATCAAGGACTTCGTGGGCTCTGAGGAGATCGCAAGAAAATCCACAGCTATCATCAATGCCTGCCAGTACAGCTTTATCTTCGGCCTTGCTCCAAATGATATGGATGACCTGTGCAAGCTCTACGAAAAAGCCGGCGGGATCAACGAGATCGAACAGGATCAGATAGTCACCGCCCCGCGAGGCATGGCATTCACCGTTATGAGCCCCACCAGCCGGTCATCGTTTATGATCGAGGTGCCTCAGACAATGGTGGATATGTTCGAGCAGCCCGATTATCATTCCCACTATTTCGACGGCTATGACGGCGCCGAGACCTGGGAGAAATTCGTAGCCGACAGCCGGGCAGAACACGATGCCAATGCAGCCAACCGCATCTCCGGCTATGTATATGAAGCCCCGGATGATACGGATGACAGAGAAGTATTCACCTTCAGTGAGATAACTCCCGAGGAGGCCGACCGCCTCTATGAAAAGGCTCCTCAGCAGCCTGCATACAAAGACAGACCGCGCTCTCCCGCTCCCCAGGAGCCCGACGAGGACGAGAGCTTTACCTTTGAAGAAGTCCGTGAGGAGCAGTCCGCGCCTGTCCAGCAGCAGCCCGCTCAGCCGGTACAGCCGCAGCCTGCGCCCGTCCAGCAGCAGCCGGTTCAGCCGGTATTGGATGTGGCTTCCCTCTTTGCGGTCATCCGCGAGGAGATAAGACGCGAGATCAGCCAGCAGATGTCTTCTCAGCCCGCTGCGCATAAGTCCGATGCCCCGGAGCCGGAGGAAAAAGCTCCCGCTCCCGCAGCATCCGCTCCGTCCCGGTCTTATGCTGAGCCCGACGAGGACGATGACGACGAGCTCCTCGATATCGATGAGCCTGATGATGAGGATGAGCTCCTTGCTGCCGAAGAGCCTGAGGATGAGGACGAGGACGAGCTCATCACTGCCCGTAAGCCGAAGGATAAGGACGAGCATTACGATGACGACAATGATGACGACGACGAGAGCTATACTCCCAAGTTTGATATCATGGCTCTTCTGGACGAGCAGCTCGAAAGCTACAGCGAGATGACCCTCGAGGAACGTATGGAAGAGATTAATGTCGATACTATGGAGGTTTCCCTTGACGAGCTTTCTGCTCATGTCAAGGATCAGCGCAAGAAACGAGGTGCATAATTATGGATATAAAGCTGGTAGACAGAGGCCAGGAGGGCGAGCTGATACTCACCGGAAAGCTGGATAACAACAACGCCGTCCAGGTGGGGGAGCTCTTTCTCAAAACAGCAGACCGGTTCAAGGATATAACCCTTAATCTGAGCGGCCTGAAATATATCTCCAGCGCGGGTATCCGTACCCTTAAAAAGCTGTATATGAAAGTCAGGAGCAACGGCGGCGAGATGAGCATCACCAATGCCGCCCCCTATATAGAAGAAGTTCTGGAAATGATCGGATATGCGGAGATGTTTAATCTGAAATGAAAAACCCGAAAAGCCTTATCAAAAAAACCTTAATAAGACTTCTGGCGCTGATGATGACAGTTTCGTTAGTGCCTTCTTCGCTGTTCCTTGACGTCAGCGCCGCCGAAGCCGGGACAGACTCAGCAGCGGCTGCCGAGTCTCAGCAGCCGGATGAGTCTGAGTCCGATGATGACAGCAAGAGCGGCTCTATGAACGTGTATAAGAACGGCGTGGCGGTAGCGACCGAGATAACCTCCGGCGGCAGCTGGCCCGCCAATACCGTCACCGGCAGCGATGAACCTACGACCAAGGCCCTCTCGCCCGAGGAGTATAACAGCGGCCGCCAGACTATCGATGTGACCGATACTCTCTATACTCTCACCGTCTCCACCGGCATAAGCCCCGGCACCAGCGTTGAGTATTTCACCCTGCGCTACACCGATGTCAACGGTGCCGCCCAGACAAAGTATATCTTCCCGACCAGGGAACGTCAGGAAATGGTCAGCAGCTATATCAAGAACATCTCCGGCAAGGTCCCCGGAAAGGTATGGAAGGATACTACTATCTCCGGCGTGAAAAGATACAGGAACTATGTCGGCCCCGACGAGTGGAGCGATTCCTTCGAGCCTGTAACTGTCACCGTCGAGCCGAACAGCAAGGCCGTCGAGGAGGCCAAGGCTGAGTTTTACGATATCTATTCTGTCGAGGAAAATTACGTTGACGGTATGGTGGATATCAACGGCAGCAGTCTGCTGGAAAATGTCAACACCAGCCATAATGACCTGCGCTCTCTGGGCTATGATGTCAGCGAGAATACTGATCTCTCCGATGTCCTCAGCTCCTGGTCGATAGATGAGTTCCTTTTCAGGACCGATTCCGCTATCAGATCAGTCAACAGCATAGATGTGTTTATGTCCAACGGAAGATGGTCCGTCCAGGGTATGTCCGTCAGCCGCGTGACCGGCATCGGCGGCTACGGCGAGTACGGCTCGTATTCCGGAAAGTATTTCCTCAGCCTTAACAAACAGCGCCTTTGCGAACTGCAAAGCAAAAAGACCGGTACCCAGACCTTTAACGCCGACGGCGATACTATTATAAATATCGGCGGCACAGGGTCATCATATTTCAGCCTCAGACAGCTGAACGAGGCCTCTGCTGCCAGCTCCGGCATCAATGACCTCTACAGCTTCAGGATAGATCTTGCCGATGTCCCCGACGGCGGCATCGAGACTCTGGTGAGGGCCAGCGCCTCCGACAGCGACCCCGCTTCCGGCATCATAGCCGAGCATCTGGCTCTCGAGGTCAGCTATAGGGACCGCAACGGCTGGACCAGGAGCTTTACCTCCCCCGTCCTGCTTTCAATGCTGGGACAGTATAAGAGATCAGGAGATACCGTCCGCACTATGGGCATAGCCCAGCGCGGCGATACCCTCGCCTTCACCGCCTGTATGCCTGAGTACAGCTCGCTTATCAGCACCCGTCTTCTGGTGGGCAAAGCCGCAAGAGATAAGCTCGTTTCCGACAGCGGCGTCTCTCCAATAGGCACCAGCCGCGACCGCGACAGGCTCATCACCGCCCTCGACAGCGATTATATCCGCGTCTCCGGCATCTCGCTCTATAAAGGCACCTGCCGCCTGTCCAATACCCCCGACGGCGAGGATAAGGATTCCGGCGAAAAGCTGAAAAGCTATACCTGCGTCTTCGCTTTCTCTGAGGACGCTCCCCTGCTCTATACCACGACCAACAACGCTCAGGGCATCAGAATAAATGCCGGCACTTCCGATTCTTTCAAGCTAACAGACTATAACAAGGGCGCCCCCCTTATCGGCGCGGAGTATACCGGCAACCTGCTTATCCGGCTCAAGACCGATGCGATCACCGGCTCAACTCCCTCCGGCTCCACAAGGATCCGCCTTACATATCAGGATACCTCCGGCACGGAAATGCAGACCTCCTTCTACACTATCTCTGAAGAGGTAATGAATTACCTCGGATACTGGCCCGGCACAGACAGCACAAACGGCAATTTCGGCTATTACTACGGCATCCAGCCCGGAAATATCGTCGAGTTTCCCGTTACCGTTGCCGACGTGGCTGCCATAACCAGCGTCGAGCTCAGCGTCGGAAGCGATTCCGATGACTGGCAGGTGGCCGGTATCTCTATCGCAGTGGCGGAGAATATAGGCAAGCGCAGAGTCTACGCCCAGTCACTGTCCGCAGGAGGCCTGAGCAGCGGCTACCGTATCGTCCGCTCAATGACAACTACCGTCATCCCTCCCTTCCCGATCAATCTTAAACTGCTGGTGTCCACCGGCGATTCCTTCTCCTTCAATACCGGCGAGGGTACCGTTATCACCGCCAGAGAGCCTAATTATGAGGACGTCCGCTATTCCATGTCCTATGAGCAGACTAAGGAGAATTACGGCTACGCCAGAAAACGCAAGACCTATGACATCAACGTCAAGGTAGCCGATGACCCCGACGCCGGCAACTTCAACGGCGACTCCGGCTCCAGCAACCACTTCTATTTCCAGATACTTTTCTCCAAGGGAAAGAGCGGATTTGTGCTGGCTAATCAGCAGCTTTCTTCCGACGCCTTCCGCGCCGGCTGCAATGAGCTGTTCGCTATCTCAGTCAACCGCGATTACGGCGATGTCAAGGAGATCAGGATCATCCCCCAGGATGTCTCTGAAAGCAACGATGTGTTCGATAAGCTCAATGTCGAGCAGATAACCGTCACCGAGCGCACCAGCGGCGGTGCCGCCGACCAGTTCGTTTTCGATAACGTGGGCTGGATCGGCATCGACTATGTGGATCAGTCCCAGAAAGCCGCAGTCCAGACCACTTCCGGACGTTCTCTGACAGAGGTGTCCAGAAAATATAAGGCATCCTATAAGCAGAAGGTCGTGAACCTTCTCTGCGAGATAAAGACCCTCCCCTGGGATACGGATTATATGGACGTTGAGGGCAGCGTTTCCTGCGACCTCAATTATACCGATATGGACGGCCAGCCCCATACCGTCAGCTTTGACGTGATCTCACGGATGGCCTCGTATATGAATAAGACCGCCCGTTCCTATGACGGCGTGAATGCCGACGGCACAGTCCCCGCGCTCTATGCCAATATGGGCACTGTCTCCGACCCGGAATGGATGCTCCGGCCTAACCATACCGACCGCTTCATCCTTCCATCGCTGGCAAATGCCAAGAGCATCGACAGTATGACCCTTAAAGCTACCAGCAGAAATAATAAGATGTCAAAGTGGATCATCGGTGATGTCTCGATCTCAAGGATCATCTCCGACAGCGGTGTTGTTACCCTCACCGCCGCCAATAATTCCACCGACGGCGAGTATCTTCGCTCGATGCAAACCGTTCCTCACTGCAATATGGTGAAAAAAGCAGGCAAGGAGTATGAGGAGCTTGTACTGCCCGCCGGCGAACCGCAGAAACTGACTATCTTCTTCTGCGAAAACACCATTACCTGGGCGGAGAATTCCTCATGGGCCTCCAGTGTGTCAAAATTCCCCGACTCCACTAACGATACCCTTAATGTGTTCATCTTCCCCTCCTCAAGAACAAGAAATATTGACGGCGTCAGCGTCAGCGCGGCAGTCCAGTTCAATATCTCCAATTCAAGAGTGATGCAGGTCAGCCAGGGGGCTCTGAAGGCCTCCGGCAGCGGCACCGAGGATGCAATGTTCTATTATACCGGCCTTCCCGCCGAAGATATGAAAAATATCTCCTCGCTGTCGATTCGCTGCCGGGATTCAGGGATATCCTTCGACAGCGCCCTGATACAGCAGGTGAGAGAAGGCGTCGTGGTAATGACCTATTCTTTCAGCCTCGGAGGGGCATCGGCAACTCTCGGCCTTAAATCACTGCCCTCGGATTATACCAAAGTCTATGAGCCTATGAAGCAGAAGCTCCTGCTCTCCTTCGGTACAGGTACGTCCGAGATGACCCTTTTCGGCCTGTCTGAGGATAATCTCAATCCCAACGACGTCGCCGTGTGTCTGAAATACCGATCCTCTCTCGACCCCTCCGGCGAGTATTATTCCCCCTATGTCTACCTGACAGAAACCGGCGTGAACAAGCTCTATCCCGGAATGATGGCCGAGATACCCTTCGATGTGCCGTATCTGTCAGAGATCACCGGCTACAGGATAGTCTCCTTCGGGAACCTGAAAGCAAATGTGGAAAGCGCCCTGGGCGCCAACTACAGCTGTTCCTCTGCGGATGAGAATACCCTCAAGCTGGAAAAATGCTACAGTTTCGGCCAGAGCTACGATGTGGAAAATATGATCCGCGAGCTTTCAGCCACCGAGGGAATGACAGGTGAAAACACCGTAGCTCCACTGGATGTGTGGTTCACCACCGCTTCAGCCGGCGAGAATGACGAAAGCGGTATAAATTCCCCCGTTACCGTCGTCTTCAGCTATACCGACAGCAAGAATGCCGAGAAGACCAGACAGTTTAAGGATATCAGACAGTATATCCAGTCGGACAGCAAACAGTTCAAGACCGGCGAAAGAACTCAGGTAAGATTTTTCCTGCCTGATTTCAGCGAGCTGAACTCTATCAGCATAACTGCACCGGACGGAAGCTGGAAGGTGGATCAGATCGAGATCAGCAGGCTGGGCGAGGAGCTCATAAACCGCAAGGTGGATACAGTCTTCAACAACAAGGCCAAACTGATAACTCTGAAAAAAGTTACCCTCTCCACCAGCGTTACCGCCGATGATAAGTATAAGGGCCGTGTCGAGGACCACGAGAAGAACATCAAGCTCGACGGCGGCAAGATAGTCAGCGGAACAGTCATCATCAAGAACAGCGAGGAAGGCTTCGGCATCCGCGTGGATATGCTCTCAAACGACCTTCTCACGGATATTACCGAAGAGGTGACCAGCACAAACGATACCGCCTTCGCCGTATTGATACCCGCAAACCAGAGCACTGTGCCGATGACCTATAAGATAAGCATCTGGGCCGTGGAAAATCCTACCGTAAAGGATGTTATCAACGTTACCGTCCCGCCGGTCTCCCAGACGTCCAAAAACAGCAGCTCCTCCGGTCAGTCGTCATCGACGGCTCCCGCATCGGACAGCTCTTCCCAGAGCTCCGGCTCAGGAGCAGATACCTCAGACAGTTCATCCGATGAAGCGTCAGAGCCGGATGACTCCGACAGCAGCGCTCAGGACACCGACTCCTCCGGCAGCGGCGATACCGCTGCCGAGGAAAGCTCCGTCCCCGATGAGACCGTCACCGACCAGTCCGAAACTGCCGGCGAACCCTCCGATCAGGAGGGCTGAACCCCAGGAAGTACATCAGAGAAGGATCATGATGTGATATGAATATCTTTATCAGAAATATAAAGAACCATAAAAAAGCTGCACTGATATGCCTCGCCGTTGTGGCCGCCGTCGCGGCTGCCGCAGTGCTGGCTGTTAAGCTCAGCGGCAGTTCAGATGAAACATCATCCTCTTCCTCCGATGCCTCTCAGTCCGGAGATGCGTCTGCCCCCGTAAGTTATTTCACCGATTCAGACTTCCCCGTGACCGTTTCAGCAAGAGGTCAGTCCGCTCTCATCTCCCTCAGCGGAGAGGATAAGTGGGAGCATTCCTGCTCTCCCTCAGGCATCGTCTCTGAACAGACCGAGACCGGTGAGGAAAATTCCACCGTCCTCGTCCTTAACCCTATGAAGGTAGGATATGCCTCCCTCAACTGCCGCCAGACCGGCGAGCTGGGCTCAGTCTCCTTTAACACAGCCGACATCCACGCTGACGTTACCGTCTATGCCGACGAGAACGGCGCTATGCGCATCCGCGTAGATAACTTCAGGCTCAGCACCGCGTCATCCGGCGCCGGCGACAGCGCTACGCCCTATGTGATAGCAGAGAACCGGGTCATCTTCCCCAACGGCGGCGACTGGACCCTTACCGTCGAGGCCGACGGCGAAGTCCCCGAAGGGCTCTATCTCATCATGCCCGGCACCGATGACGAGGGCCATAGCTACATTGAAGTCTCAATGGACAGCTCCTTGATGATAAACGATAAGGGCGAGATAGATATGAATGCAGTCACCAGCCGCCTGCTGCTCAGAAGCGAGAGCCTCGGCATCGAGAAGCGCCTGAACTGCACCGCAAATCCCGAGAAAGAATGGATACTTACCGAAGCGGGGGAATAAGGATGAGCAAAAAAAACGATAAGAATGCCGCTCCTGCCTCTGAGGATGAGGTCCGTCAGGCATCCGACAGCCGGCTTACCGAGCGCCAGCTGAAAAAACTGGCTAAGAAAAAGAATAAGGACAGAAAAAAAGAGATAAGGCATATACTTATGGGCAGCTATTTCACCCTACAGGACGGAAGGCTCGCCTCCGGCGGCGGAAAGTGGATCTCTCCCCTCGGCGTGGGCGACGTTGCCGGCTCCGCCCTTCTGCTGGGCATCAAAGATAAAAGATACCGCTATAATTCCCGGCTGAAAGCCAGCAAGCAGACCTTCTTCGCCGTTACAAAGGCTATGAGCAATATCGGACGCGCGCTTTCCCTCGACTGCGCCCCAGATGCTGCCGCCTGCTATATCAAGGGTGGGGCCTTCCGCCCGGCAGTGCTCGTTTTTGAAGAGGTCACGCTGGAGGATAACTCGAAGTATCTTGAACTGAACGCCTACTGCGGCAGATCGGTCTTTGCCTTCCTGTCGCTGAGAAGAGCCGTTTCAAAGTTCGACAAGGAGCTCCCCGATACCATCAGCAGAGTGTAACAGTCATGAGAGGATCGAACATGAAAGAAACATTGATCGTCCCGGCAGCGGACGAACGGCTCGATGAGGTGGTGGAATTCGTTCTGAACGGCCTCGATGCCCGGGGCTGCCCCGAAGTCACTCAGCTACAGATCGAGCTGGCAGTAGAGGAGATATTTGTCAATATCGCCCACTATGCCTATCCCCCCGGTCATGGCAGCGTCACAGTGACCAGAGAGATCACCCCGGGCGGCCTGCTCAGAGTCACTCTGTCAGACTCAGGCACCGCTTATGATCCCCTTGAAAGGCCCGGCCCCGAGCTTTCTCTCCCCATTGAGGAAAAGCCCGAGGGCGGACTTGGTATTTTTATGGCCAGAAAAAGTATGGACCGCACCTATTACGAGCATCGCGGCGGAAAGAATATCCTGACTCTTGAGAAAAAGCTGAGGTAACGATCATGCAAAAGAAAAGCAAACACCGATCACTTTCTGCCAAGACGGTCCGCTCGACTGTCCAGAGCTGTATCGTCTTCGGCCTCGTAGTACAGATCGTGGCCGTGACCTTCTACGCGATCGACCTCGCCCGCCAGTTTATAAAGACCACTGAAAACACCCTGTGGCAGACCTATAGTTCAATGTCCTTTTTTGCGGGGATCACCGAGCTTCCCGCGTCCATAATGGAAGTATATAACGGGCTGACCGAGGAGCAGCGGATGAAGGTAGGCACCGATGAGTACCGGCAGTTCTATTCCATGTTCGATTTCGAGACCGAGGGAAATGAGTATTTCATTATGAAGGATCAGATCGAGGATGCCCTCGTCTACCACTATAACAACAAGGATATCACGGATATCTATCTGGCATCCTACGATGAAAAAAACAGCGCTATCGTCTATATCATAGACCCCGATATCGACGACTCCTACCATTTCATGCCCGGCGACTGGGAACCTATCGACCCGGACGAGATCCAGAACATCTGCCACTACACCGGCACCGGCGCCCGCTATGATATAGGCTATACCCAAAAATACGGCTTTGTCTGCACTGTCGGGATACCGGTCAGAAATATGGATAGCGAGACCGTGGCCTACCTGCTGGCCGACATCCCTCTGGAAAATTATCTCACGGGGATGCTGCTGTTCAGCCTTGAGATAATCGCCGCCGTCATCATCATCACTGTCATTATCGCCTGGATACAGGTAAGACATATCAAAAAGACCCTCGTCCAGCCGGTGAATAAGATTGCCGAGGCCTCCAGCAGCTTTGCAAAAAGCCGTAGCGAGGACTCCAGTATCGTCGGACATTTCGCCAGCCTCGATATCCATACCGGCGACGAGATCGAGCACCTTGCCGATACAATGGCTGATATGGAGAAGGAGCTCAACGAGTACAGCAAAAACCTTATTAAAGCCACTCAGGAAAAGGAACGCATCGGAACAGAGCTGGGCCTTGCAAGGAAGATACAGGCCGATATGCTCCCCAGCACCTATCCCGCTTTTCCCGACAGGACAGAGTTCGATGTCTATGCCACTATGGACCCCGCCAAGGAGGTGGGCGGCGACTTCTATGACTACTTCCTTGTGGATGACGATCACCTTGCACTGGTAATGGCGGACGTCTCCGGCAAAGGCATCCCGGCAGCACTGTTTATGATGATGTCAAAGATACTCATCCAGAACTTCGCTATGATGAGTCTTCCCCCCGATAAGGTGCTGGAGAAGGCCAACGAGATAATCTGCCGCGGCAACGAGGAGGAAATGTTCGTCACCGTATGGCTGGGCGTGCTGGAAATATCCACAGGAATGATAACCGCCGTCAACGCCGGCCACGAGTACCCGATCATCAGGACCGCCAAAGGGGATTTCACCGTGTTCAAGGATAAGCACGGAATGGCCGTGGGCGGTATGCCGGGTATCAAGTATTCCACCTATCAGTTCAGGCTGGAAAAGGGCGGCACCCTGTTCCTCTATACCGACGGCATTCCCGAGGCTGTCAACAGCGATGACGAGATGTTCGGCATCCAACGCCTTACCGAAACGCTCAACAAGCATAAAGGCTCAATGCCCGTCCAGCTGCTTCCCGAGATCAAAGCCGCCGTGGATGAATACTCCCGCGAGACTGAGCAGTTCGACGACCTCACGATGCTGGGCATCACGCTTGCGTGAAATGATCCGATGCACAAAATGTTCCCGATGAAAAACGGGCATTCCTCCGGATAGGAGAATGCCCGTTTTTGGCACTTCGGCGTGCGTTATGCGGTGCTGCCTAAGCCCTCTCAGTACATCAGCTCGCCGGGTTCAACAGCAAGTATCTTCGCCAGTTTCAAAAATGTGATAATGTCCGGGATACGCCTGCCGTTCTCCCACCGGGATATGGTCTGGACCGTGATGCCGAGCTCCCGCGCCAGCTCCTCACGGGTCATGCTCCGCTCCTCACGGCATTTGCAGATCTTCTTTCCGATGACGTTCTCTCCCGCATATTCCGACTCAATGTCCTCGTTTGATATCTTCGAGACAGGGTGCCGCAGATGCTCAAAAGCCTCTCTCAATTTTTCCGTGCTGATCGGCTTTACAAGAAAGGCGCTCGCAAATGTCTCCCAGCTCTGCAAGGCGAATTTCTCATACCCCGTCACATAGATGATGTTCGTCCTCGGCTTTATGGCAAGTATCTTCTTCGCAAGTGTGATACCGTTTATCTCAGGCATATCAATGTCCATTATCACAACGTCAAACATATACTCCTCGAAAAGACGCATGACCTCCTTGGGCCTGCTGGTTCCGATGCACTGAGCGTGGGGCGCTATCTTTCCCATTTCATCAAGATAGTCCTCAACGATAAGCTGATTGTCATCCACTATAAGTACCTTCATTCTGCTCACTCCTTCCGTTTTTTGGTATCGTCACCGTCACAGTTGTGCCGCTTTCACGCATATCCATCTCAAGCGTCCCCCTGCACTGCATCATCAGCCGCTTGCGGGTGTTTTCAATTCCTACTCCCATATGATACGGCATATCGTCCGAGGGGGAATTCCTCGCAGTGCCGTTGTCCGTTACGGTTATCAGATATGCATCCTCAGTTTCAAGACTGCTTACGGTTATAACTCCCCCCTCACGGCTGATGCCGTGGTTCACCGCATTCTCCACAACAGGCTCCAGCGAAAGCGAGGGGAGCATGAAATCCGCAGACTTGATGTCATAGACCACATCGAGCTTCCGCGTCTTGTCAGCCCTTACCAGATCAAGATATACCCTTACGTTCTCAAGCTCCTTTTCAAGCGGGATAAGGTCCTCAGTGTCCAGAGCCCCGATGTGCGCCTTCAGATAGTCGGAAAAGCTGTCGATGCAGCTTACCGCCCTGCCGCTGTCCCGCTTGGCAAGGGAACGGATGATGCTCAGAGAATTGTAGATGAAATGGGGCTGTATCTGATTCCGGAAGATTAACAGCCTGTCCTTTTCAATGGCAAGATCCTTCACCGCTATGGCCTCGCGCATCTTCTGCTGGTAGATATACGAAAGATAGATGTAGTATTCCAGCACTGCCAGCGCAGTTACCGCATTTGCAGCCTCAACTACCGTTCCCTCGTATTCCAGCAGCGAGGTGAGTATCGACTGTAGTATTATCAGTATGACTATCGCGTTCTTCTCGGTGCTTGACTCGTTGAAATATTTTACAGATATGACTGTCAGCACTATGACATAGAACAGCTGCGCGATGAATACAAAGGACCCCAGCGGCCCCCTGCTGAAATGATTGTCATCCGTGATGATAAAGGCTATCCCGCTGCCGGAAAAGGCAGTTGAGTATATTATCATATTCATCAGCGCGGGAATAGCGGTCAGAGGTTTCAGCTTTACCTCCTTGGGTATTATCACCATTACCTCGGTCATTATTACAAAAGGCCGCAGGATATAGGATAAAGTGTTGACGATCGTCCGCAGCCTTACTCTCCACTCCAGCCCCATGCCGGTCAGGTATTCCCCGTTCTCACAGAACCCGCCAACCGTGTCTAACAGGGTTATAGCCGTCAGCAGCGCGATCATCACATAAAACAGCTCAGTTGCAGGAATGCTGTTTTTCCTGTTTATCATAACGATAACGACCAGCAAGCTGATTATCATCAGGGTAATATAGTTTGAAGTCAGATATGCCGTCAGCATCCGCCACGCCTCTTTTCTGCCGTATGATATCTTCCGCGGTAAGACCAAGGTAATTATATCATATCATATCTTATCGCTAAAATCAAGCCGCATCCGAAGGGGAACAATTGCCGCTGTGCATTATGCACAGATTCCCCGGTGCTTTCTGCTGCAAATTCACGGATATGTTAACAATTTGTTAATAAGGGCATCCGTATATGATATAATAAAATCGGGATCAGGGCGGAATGTCCGCCGGACGACCCGCCGCAGAAAGGATATCCGTTATGTTAGGACATAAGTTTTACTGCAACGAATGCGGCAGCATTCTCGATCTTGTCCATCTTGAGTGTTGAGCAAACAGTTTTCCCATCAAGAGAAATTGTCATATTCCTCGATTTTTCGGGCATACACGAATAAACCCAATCCACAAAACAGCGGTTGTAAGAAAGATAGTTGTCCATGAAAACCGTATTGATTGGTACTTGCGTTTTAACGATCCGAACAGCTATACAAGCGTAAATGTTAAGGGCAGAAAGGATAACGCAGTAGTCGTAGAAACAGATGAATCTACTCCTACATTAGGGAACAGTCCCACAGGCTGCTATCGCAGAGGCAAAGTAATTCACATCACGCTTAATGATCTGAAATACGATTAAAACAGACCCGGTGCTTGGAAACGAGCACCGGGTTTTTGCTGTTGTATTATGCGGCGTGCCTGCAGACCTATTGATTTTCCCTTCTTGAAAAAAAATAAGTTACTTTATCACATTCTTGCACCCACTGACCGTGTTTCGGGGTATTACTTATGAAAGCAGTTAAAAAAAGGAGGAAATCACAATGCCTAATACATATCAAAAATGGATAAAGTCCCATAAGAAGGGTCAAACAAGATTTACCGCTGCTGATGTCACTACACTTCGGGATTTTGCTCAAGCCCTTGATGATCTGCGTGCCAATGCTGTAAATGCTTTGGGCGGTGAAAACCAGTCCACGAAGGATCTCTCTGAAATGAGCCGCAATATACTTAGTCTGGCACAGCAGTCCAGCGATCTTGCTTTCAGCGCTGATGTTGATGCCGCTAACAATAAGGCTAACGCTGACATCAACGCTGATGAAGCTATTCGTGACGATGCTATAGACCTTGTCAATGATATCTTGAATGAGGCTGGCATCGCCGGTAATGCTGAAGAGGGGCTCGATGAGCCAATCAAGGAAGAGGATGCCCCGACCGTTCGGAAGTGGGAGGAGGCTGTCATGTTCCTTAGCGGTCAAGAAGATAAGCCCGCACAAGCTCCCAAGGCAAAGGAAGATAATGAAGACAAGGATAAGCCGGCAAAGGGTCTTGACAAAATGTTCGATAGGGATTTCAAGCAGCTGCTTGAGATCGGTGTTACCGACCCCGATGCCCCCAAGAATGTTAATATGCAGGATCTCTACAACGGTCTTGATCTGCTGAACAGTATGTACGGGATCACAACTGATGTAGAATCGATCCGGAAGACGTATGATGACCGTCAAAAGGCTATCCAGCCCAGCCGGATACTGCCCGAGCTGGCGGAGACCTATGATGATCCCATTTATCCCGACCAGTATTTTGATGCTATAGACTTTATCAGCAGCGGAATAGATGAACTGCACTCCACCCATGTAGGTTTGAAGTTCGATATGCTCCAGTTCTCGTCTCCCGAGCATGATGCGCTTCTGAAAAGTGCTGACAGGCTCAAAAAGGCTTTTGCTAATACTGATTTTTATGATGACCCCGAAGAGAAGCTGGCTGCTCTTGACGATGCCCTTGCAAAGGCAAAGGCTTACAGAAGAAAGAAGAGAGAGGATGCCGGAGTAGAGCTTGACGATGAAGATGCAAAGCATATAGATGAAGATAACCTTACCGACGAGGAAAAAGAAGCAGCCTGGTATCCAAGATCAGATGCCGGTATAGACAGATATTCGGGTGCAAAGAAGATAATACAGGCTGCGAATTTGATCAAGCATAAGCTCAAAAGCAAGCTCCGTACTGCTAAAGCTGACTTGAAGTTTGCCAAGAAAAACGATCCCGCACTGAAGAACAACAGAGCTATTTGGGATGAGCTTGACGCTATTGACCCCGATCTTAATGCAAAGCGTGATTCGGGCTGGTTCAGCGGCTCCTCCACCGAGCATCAGCAGCTTAAGGACAGCGTTGACGAGCTAAGGCTCGCCCTTGACCCTAAGAATGTTGTTCTTGCAAGACAGAAAAAGCTGGATGCCCTTAAAAAGGTCAAGGCTCAAGCACTTAATTATATCGGTAAAAAGTCAGAAGACCCCGGCTCTGAAATGGGCAAAAAGCGCCTTAGTGCCGCGAAGAAGCTGCTTAATCTTGCCAATAAGGAGATCGCAGTTGTCGAAAATGCAATGAACGGCAAGAAGACCTCTGTTAACGATTTCCATTCATGGGAAAAGCTGTTTTCAAACAGCACAAGCCCTGTTTATAAGTCAAAACACAAGGAGATTGACAAATTAACGGATTTCGCCAGCTTTCTTAATAAAAGTACCAGAGATTACCTTCCGGGCTCGGATGATGAACTTACCGCTGTAATGAACGAGGCATCTCCCTCCGGCATAAAGGCAAGAAGCCTGTTCAGATGCATTATCGATGCCGATTCCTTGGATCGTGAAGTATGGTATTCCAACCGCGAACAGCTCAGAGTGATCTCAAAGGCTATGAATGACACCTTTTTCAAGGATATGTTCAAGGCCTGCACTACTGCCCAGAATGAGATGATAGACTATGATGATAACGACATTGACAAGTACAGCGATGCCTTTATCGAAGTGCTTGAACTGTCGAATAAGCATTACGGTACCGATTTCCCGGTGGATAGGGCAAAGACCGTTTTTGCTCAGGCAGAGCAGGAATTGCAGGACAGACGGAACAAGGAAAAGGAGTCCGTTAAGGCACAGAAGGAAAGAATGGACGAGTGGTCAGAGAAATATCCATGCAGCCCTCTTGACGCTGAAGATTTTGAGATCACCGACCCCGATACCCTTACGAACATCGAGGATCTTGCAGAATTCGGAAATGCGATCAAATACCTTGATGATGAAGCTATCACAAGATATATAGACGAGCATGGTGATGCTCAAGTCCGCGACAGATACCGTGAGATCATTGAAGGCCTTAAAGCAGCTGCTTATACAGGCGACGATCTGGAGAGCAGATCGGCACAGACAGAATGGAACAATCTGATGATCACTGTCAGAGACTTCAAGGAGTTCTTAGCAGAGGGCGATAACTATAATCTCGTTATAAGAGCCGCCGAGGAGGCTACCAAGGCCGGCGCCAAGAAATACGAGGATTACACCAATTACAGAAAGTGCCTCTATGACACGCTCACAGGCCTTAACAAGTTCCACAATGCCGATATCGAGGTAAGAGATATAGATATCTCACCCGTTGAGCTTGATGTGAATGATCTTGACCTTGATGTACCCGATGATGAACTCGATGATAATAAAGAGATCATCGCTGGTGCACAAATAAACAGTGATGACGAAGACGAGTATGACAACGCCTTTGAGGCAGAGAGCAATATCCGCAGCCGCAGTATAATATCCCCCAATAAGGTCATTGATCTTAATGATGCTCTCAAACAGGCTCAAGAAAACATCAGAGATATGTACGATAAGGAAAATGACGAGGCCCCCTCCTGCGATGATATTGATAATGACCTCAAAACTATTCTGGCTGTCCATGTCTTAAGGAAGGTCAGTGATGAAAAGACCTGCACACACGGTGAATTGGAGCAATACAAGAATAACGTAAAGTCAATGGGTGAGTATGCCCACATGAAGACCTTTGAGGATGACGAGAAGATCTACTCTGACGCTGTAGAAGGTAACGGAGGCCGCCTCTATGACACCTTCATGAAGCAGAGAAAGATAATGAAGGATAAGGATGAACACATCGTTAAGGATGACGTCCTTGACAAATCTCTTGAAGGCCCTCTGATGAACGATTCCTTCGATAATACCTTTATCTGATCCTCTGCCTGCTGACAAAAATCAGCTGACCCGATCCCCGCAGCCGCATGATATCTGGGCCTGTTGCACCCCATAACAAGAAAAAGAGCCTGGCACATACCAAAAAGGTAGTGTCAAGCTCTTCTTTTTGCGGTATTAAGGCAACACCGCACGACCCCTGTGCATCAGATGCGCCGTCCAGATTTTCGTCAGATTGCCTAAATTCGACGCAGGCTTGCTGACGC
>CAMNNQ010000202.1 GCA_946545645.1 uncultured Clostridia bacterium
TCCGGTATGGGGCGCTGCCCCATGCCCCGCTTAGGGCTCTGCCCTAAGAACCTGCCAAGGGCTGGCGCGCCCTTGGATTGGCGCAATATTGCCCGCTTTGTGCGGTGCAGTACTTGTTCTGTGACCCCGCCGCAAACAACGTCCCGCCCCTCTAAAGTATAGACGCCGCTGAACCTTCCGGCATCGTCGCAGGGCGTACAGACGACCCCACAACGACAGCAAGCGACCAACGGGAGCGCCGCGTTTCGGAGTTAAAAAGCGCGTTTCGGCGCTAAAAAAGAGAATGTGTTAAAAAGATTATAGGTTTATCAGTTGAACAAAGGCCGAGTCTATGCTATGATATTCACAAGAAGTAAGGCGGTCGAATATAGAATCGGATAAATATCCCCGGAGCATTCAGCATCTGTGGTTCGCGTTTCATTCGTGCAATGGCAGACTGTTTCCACTGTGCAGTCTGCCTTGTTCGACCGGTAAACATCTCTTGGAATGAGGTTTGATGAAATGAAGAAATTTTTGACTGCTGTCTTTGCAGCCTGCCTGCTGCTGACCGCCTGCGGCTCCTCCGATTCAGGTTCAACAGCCGATGTGTCCTCCGCTGCAACTGCTGCCCCCGCTCCCGCAGGCTCTGTGACAGCCTCCGATCCCGCCGGGGAAACTCCCGCTCCCGCAGTTTCGGCAGATACCGCCTTCGGAAAACACGGCAAACTGTCGGTCAAAGGCGCAGACCTGGTCGATGCCAGCGGTGAAAAGATCCAGCTCCGCGGTATGTCTACTCACGGTATCGCCTGGTATCCCGATTATGTCTGCGAAGAGACTTTTACCGCTATGCGGGATGAGTGGAATACCAACTGCATCCGCCTTGCGATGTATACACACGAAAACCTCGGCTACTGCTCCAACGGAGATAAGAATTATATCAAAGGGCTCGTGGATAAGGGAGTCGAGCTTGCTTCCAAGCTGGGTATGTATGTCATCATCGACTGGCACGTTCTCAACGAGGGCAGCCCCCTGACCTATAAGGACGAGGCGCTGAAATTCTTTGAGGAGATGTCGAAGAAATACGCCGGATACGGCAATGTCCTTTATGAGATCTGCAACGAGCCAAATAAGGGCGCCGATTGGAGCAAGGTCTCCGAGTATGCCAACGAAGTCATCCCCGTTATCAGAGCCAATGCCCCCGACAGCGTTGTCATCGTCGGCACTCCGACCTGGAGCCAGGATGTTGACAAGGCTTCCGCCAAGCCGCTGAGCTTTGACAATATTATGTATACTCTCCATTTCTATGCCGCGACCCATAAGGATTTCCTCCGCGACAGGATGGAGAAGTGCATCAAAAACGGTTTTCCGATATTTATCAGCGAATTCGGTATCTGCGATGCTTCCGGCAACGGCAAGGTGGATATCACCCAGGCCGATAAATGGAAAGACCTTATAGAAGAATACAATGTAAGCTATATGTGCTGGAACCTCTCCAATAAAGACGAGGCCAGCGCAGTGATCGCTCCCGGCTGCACCAAGCTCTCCAGCTGGTCAGACGATGAGCTTTCGGAGGAGGGCCGCTGGATAAAGGCCTGGTTTACCTCCGAGACTGATTGAGAAAGTTCCGATCCATTCTTTCCTAAAAAAGCGCTGTGATGCAAAATCCGTCGGCATCACAGCGCTTTTTATTTTTGTTATTCGGTTTTGCCTGTATCATTCAGGCAGCATTGCGGTCTCTGAAAGCTCTGCGGAAGAGGGCATAATCTCTCAGAGTTATACATCCGTCATTATCAAGATCTGCGATCTTTTGGTCAAGCTGTATATCTGCTCCGACTATATAGTCCCGGAACAGCTCAACATCGGATATGTCGAAAACTCCGTCCCCGTTCAGATCATTTTCCACGGCGAGCGCCGGGACAAAGTTATCGGTATATTGATAACCACAGGGGCAGACATGGAGGTCATATCCCTCATCATCGAAGGTCGGCAGAACGGTCGTATCGGTAAAAGTATGAGAATGCGTAGTCTTAACGAAGATGAAGCCGTTGTCGGAGGCATAGGTCTCTGCGGCAGAGCCCTCGCAGCCCTTTATGGCAAAATAGGCGATCTTGTTCCTGGCGGGATAATTGCCGTCATAATTATATGTCCCGCTGCCCTGATAACCGAAAGCATAGTCCCCGATCTCGGTCACGCTTATCGGTATCTCAATGGGATTATTTTTTGTTCCGACCTTGACAAAGTCGTAAAGGCTGTGGAAAAAGGCTCCCCGGCCGATAGTCCTGAGCCCCAGCGGAAGGGAGATGTTCTTGAGCTTCATGCAGGCAAAAAAGGCGTCGTTCCCTATGGTCCTGAGCCCGCTGCCCAGCTCTGCGCTTTCAAGTGAGAGGCAGAAGGCAAAGGCTGCGTCATTCAGTTTTACAACAGTGTCGGGAAGAGTGACCTTCTTTAGGGTCTGGTTGTTGTAAAAGGCTCTGCTGCCGATCCCGGTAACGGGGAAGCCCATGATCTCCGCAGGGACAGTGACCTCAACATCTGTTCCTGTATAGCCTGTGATGACTGCTTCGCCTTTGTCAACTACAAAAGTGAAGTCCCCGGCTTCGGCGTGGCGGTAATCCTCTTCCGGGACCTCCGGGAGATCGTAAACGAAATGGATCCCTGTTGAGCTGGAGCTCCTGGCGGCGTGGCTGACACAGAATTCACCGCTGCCCTTGGCAAAGTAGTTGGAGGTATCAGCGGTATCGTTCCAGGTCACATCCAGGTAGTAATAATTCCCGTCGTCCATCCTGACAACATTCCATGCGTGGTTTTCGCCGTTGCCCTTTCCGACGGCAAAGATGCAATCTCCGCCGAGATAGTTTATCATAGCCTGAGCTGCCTTTGCATAAGCCTCACAGACTCCCTTGCCTTCGACCAGTGCTCCGGTCACATCGTGCGCACCTGTCGCTGTGCTGGGGAACATCTGGATATTGCCCTCCGAGTCCTTACTGTATTCATAGGCATAATCCATATTTTCGGTGAGCCAGCCGTTTACGAAGAGAGCTATCGTGAAATCCGAGCTGCACCATTCGCCTGCCGCTCTTATTTCATCCAGCCTGGAGCACAGCTTCTGCTGGATCTCTGCGCGGTCTTCTCCTGCGAGATAATCCTTCGGGACTGTGAGCCAGATCGTGCTTGACCCTACCAAAGGGGAACTGTCCATAAGATAGAGCATAGGGTTGTCATATCTCACTATGACGAACACTTCGCAGGCCTCCTGTTTTGTAAGGCCGTACTTATCGATATCGATCGAGGAGTAATAATAGTAGTCCCCGCTGCTGAAAGAGTAAAGTGTATCTATAGTCTCGCTGCTCTCCCAGAGCTCCTGATATTCTTTGAGTATGTCCTTGTAAAGCTGCTGCCTTGCGGCACCGTTGGATCTTTTTGCCAGATCCCTGTATCCCCAGTCGGAGGAGGTCTCCGAGAACAGCTCGGCCGCTGTGAGCCCGGAGGCGCTGTCATCCGCCGAGGCGGAGAAACCGAAGGCACAGATCGCTGCGGCAGCAGTTACTGCAAGGGCTGTGATGATCTTTCTGAGTCTCATAGCTGCACCTCCATGTTTACGCTTTGTGTATCATTTATTCATCTGAGGGAATGACATTGATATATTTATCATAACCCTTCCAGTTGGCGAGATAGCGCTTCAGCAGAATCAGATCCTTGGTATTGACTGCGGGATTAACCGGATCGAGATTAGCGGCGGCAGTGTCGATATCCGCATAATTCTTCCAGCCGGCAAGATGCCTTTTCAGGATAAGGAGATCGCGGGATCCTATATACCCGTTGCCGTCTATATCGCCTGTAAAGCGGACATAATCCCTTTCATCCAGATCGCAGTTCTCGCACCAGCGGTGTATGCAGCCCCGCGTTGAGCCTGTGGGGAGCACAGTCTCTTCTTTAAGGTCATGCCCTATGGTGATATACCCGGAGGGATAAGTCACTCCCGCAACCTTAACATTCTTGATATCGCAGTCAAAGATCTCGTTCGGATTATAGGTCAGCTCAAAGGAGAAATCTCCCTCCTTGAGCCGGACATCGTCTTTTACCTTAAAGGTAACGGTGCAGAACGTGCCGTTATCGGTATAGTTCCTTTCGTCATCTTCACCGATGCTGGTAAACCCTGCGATAAAAGGATCGACTTTGTAGCTGACATCGCTCATAAAAGTAAGGTCCCCGAAGATGCCTGCTTCGGAAGCGACATACTCAAACACATCAGAATCGTAATCCAGCATTGTTTTCAGGCCGGCGATGCCGCTGTTGTTGCTGATATCGAGGGTAACGCTGAACGTGTCTCCTTTCTTATACTGCCCGGGCTCGAACCCGACCGAGAGCGTTATCCCGGCCGCTGCATATACATCGAAAGAAGAGCATACCGCGCAGCTCATTACCGCCGCTGCGGCCAATGATATGATCTTTTTCCAGAACATAGATATCTTCCTTTCCAATTTACCAAAGCTGCCATAAGGCAGATCTCTTGTTCTTATTATACCAAAAACGACCTCAAAAGTCAATACTTTTTGACATTATGCCAAAACTCTCCAGAAGGCAGAAAAATGGCGTCCGTACCTCGGGGGGGATTGAGGTATGGACGCCGATAATATTGATAGCTGTGAGGGGGCACAGCTATTTGGCTGAAAATGTCAGGCTCATCCCGTCGCTGTCGCTCCAGAAGAGCTTGCCCTCGCTCATAGTGAGCTTGCCGGAATGGTCAGAGTCGATCTTCTGCGCGGCAAGGAATGTGCCGCCCTCGCGGAAGGATGCCACAGATCTTTCGCCGTCTGTATAGACCAGCTCTTCGCCCTGCATCTTTCCGGTAAAGGAATAGAGGGTGTATGTACCGCGCTGGTCGCAGGATCTTACAGAGCAGAGATAGGAGCCGTCGGCCTGACCGATGATCTCAAGCGAGGCCTCGGAGCCGAAGCCGTTGGAGCTTATAAAGCTGCCGGAAAATCCGGGCTCAGACTTGCCTTCTGCGGGCTTGGCGCTGCTTTCTGCGGAGGTCTCTGCCGAAGAGGTCTTCCCGGTCTGCGAAACAGCGCTGCTCGTTACTGTCAATGCTGCTCCGGCGCTTTCTCCGAAGGATGCAGGCTTATCCGCTGCGGAAACTGTGAACGCTGTTGCGCTGACCGCTATAACTGCCGCAGCCAGGGCTGCCGAAACAGCGGTGATAAAGCCGGTATTGGTCTTTTTTATATTTATATTTTTCATTGTCGGTTTCTCCTTTTTCCGGGCATTGCCCTTGTCTGTATCTTTATTCTAACACACCGACCTTTGCAACTTCTTTGCAAATGATCTATTGCGGAAAAAATATTTCCGCCGCCCCGAGCTATGCCGTAAACAACAGTAAAGGCGGCTCCGCCAAACGATCTGCGAAGCCGCCTTGATGATGTGTCCTCTCTTTCGGGACACGCTGTCCCGGTCATTCCGGGTGTCCGGCACTGTTCCGTGCCGCAGCAGCCGCTCTGCGGGCTGCTTACAGGCAGCGCATTTAAGCTGCCTTTAAAGAAAGATGGTGTGATGAGTGTGTTGTTTGAAAAGAGTTCCCGGATAATTTCCTGCTTATCCGGTGTCCGGCCCTTCTGCCCGACAGGCCGCAGCAGCCGCTCTGCGGGCTGCATTTTTGTATCTCCGGGGCGACCGGAGATCATCTGCTCTTATGATCTCCGGTCTGCTTTCCCTCTACGGCGGGGAGCACCTCCGCCCTGCCGGATGAATATCATTCCTCCTTTTCTTTTTGGGGTGTTCCCCTTGCTGTGTCTATATAATAACATACCGACCTTTGCAACTTCTTTGCAAAGATCGGCATTTTTTCAAAAAAACAAAAATATTTTTTCCGGAGCTTTTATCGGCCTGTCATCCTTCTATCGTCTTCAGCCCGAAGCATCCGTCCTCGAACACGGCATAGCTGTGAGCTGTGCCGTTCTTGGGCAGCGCTGCCGAGCCGCAGTTGATATAGGTGATATCCCCTAGGGGAGTTATCTCCGGGATATGGAAATGCCCGTTAAGAAGGAAGTCTCCCTGCCGCAGAGGAGGGATACTGCCCTTGTTCCAGATATGCCCGTGAGTCGCAAAAAGTCGGCAGCCGTCGGCATAGACCCAGGCATAATCCGCAAGGATCGGAAAGCTCAGCATCATCTGATCGACCTCGCAGTCGCAGTTGCCCCGGACGCAGATCAGCCGCTCCCTGACGGAGTTGAGCATATCCGCCACTGCCTTTGGGTCGTGCCCGTCCGGCAGGGGGTTGCGGGGGCCGTGATAGAGCAGGTCTCCCAGCAGCAGGAGCTGGTCGAAGCCGCCGTTCTCAAAGCTGGACAGCAGCTTTTCGCACCAGTATGCCGAGCCGTGGATATCGGAGGCGATCATCAGTCTCATCAGCTCACCGCCTGCTTCAGCTTTGAAAGCGCCGAATACTCGGATTTTACCAGATTATATATCTCGCAGCCGCGCTCCTTCTTGTATTTCTTGACTATGGAGATATAGAGCTTCTGCTTGGTATCTGTCTCGGAGAGGATCTTTTCCACCGCAGCGATCTCTTCGGCGGTGCAGCTCCCGGAGAGCAGCCTTGCCAGCTCTGCTGCCAGCGGGGATTTCTGCTCTTTCTTGCGGGAAGAGGGCCTGCGGGTCTTCTTTTCCTTCTTGTGCTCGGGCTCTGCGGGCTTTTCGGGCTGAGGAGCGGGGGCAGCTTCCTCCGGCAGCATCTCCTCTGCGGGAGGCTCCGGTGCGGGGGCAGCTTCTGTCTCCGCTTCGGCTTTGGAATGATCCAGCGCTTCCTTTATTTTGAGATATTTCGGGCGGAGTATCTTATAGAGCTCGGTAGCCTGAGCCTTGAAGATCTTGGCCAGAGCGTTGTGGAAATCCTCCTTGTCCTCGGCTTCAGAGGCGCAGGCGATGACGGCGGCCAGCTCCTCGTCCGAGAGATCGACAAAGCCCAGCAGTGCGTTGCGGATCAGCTTGTCCGCCGGCTGCGGCTTCTTGCCGCGTCTCTGGAGAGGCTTCTTGGTTATCACGACCTCCTCGGGCAGAGGCTCTGCGGGAGGCTCGGGTTCGCTGACGGTCTCGGCGGGAACTTCGGGAGCGGGCTGCTCAGCCGGCTCTTCCGGTGCTGCGGTCTCTTCCGGGAGGATATCCTGCCCGGCAGGCAGAGCGCCGTTTTTATGGGCGGCGGCAAAGGCGACAGCCGAACCGATAGTCTGTGTCCGGAAGACAATGCAGCTATTCTTGTCGGCAAAGCTGACGTTCCAGAAATCGTGGAGCTTATCAAAGCCCTTGTCTCCGCTGATAATGAAGATATGGGTGTATACGTCCCCGGCCAGCAGATAGCCCAGCAGGGTCGAGAGCTGGAAATCGAGGGCATTCTTGCCGCCGACTCTTACCTTTAGATACTCTATGCTGGCGCGTGAGCTCATGACCTTGCAGTGCATCTCAAAGCTGATGGTATCGCTGTTCTCGCTGTAAAAAATTATGACCTTGTCATCCTCCCCCAGGAGCTCTATACCGGTGAGGCCTTTGGATTTTACGTTCTCAAAATCTATAAGATATGCTTTCATCTGGTATTTCCTTTCATTTCGCGGAGGCTCCGCGTTTCTTGATTATTGCAGCCGTAGCTGTCCCGGTAAGCAAAGACGCGCCGAGGACCAAGAGGACTGTCGAGAGTACACCGGAGCTGCTGCTCTCCTCGGAGCTCTTTTCGGGAACGGAAGATGCAGTGTCGGCTGCTGCCGGAGCAGCGGCGGGAGCTGTCTGAGTCTCTTCAGGGATCTCGTAGGCCTGCATATAGGAATAGCTCTTGGTCCGAAGGTCCTTGTTCAGTGTCTCAAATATCAGCTTGTGCCCGTCGGCAGTAGGGTGGATATCCAGCTTTTCGATATTCGTAAGGGTCTTGGCCTGCCCTGTGAAGAGGGGGGCAACATCGCAGACGGAATATCCGCCGTCAGGGTCTCCGGCATGGAGCTTGATGATCTCGTTGAGCCTTGCGATCTTGTCTGTCCCGATAGAATCGATCCCGGGGAATTTATCGAAGCCCTCCAGAGGGTTATATAAGGTCTGGAGGAATACGGGGCATTTGTTCCTGCTTCTTATGTAGGCTGCGATCTTGCCGATATTGCTGTCAAAGGTCTCAAGATTGGCATCAAGATCATCCTTGAGCTTTCCGAGAGACGCCAGCAGTTTAACGGCAGACTTTGCGTCGAGCTTGGGAGATACCGAGGTTATGCCTGCGTTGCTCAGAGCATTCCAGAGAGCGGCAAGAAGATCGTTCCCTCCGATCGAGATAACGATGCAGTCGGCGGCTTTGAGCTCGTCGTCGAGGCTGCCCTTGTTGAGCAGATCCAGCAGTTCTATGGAGTCGTATCCGTCGATAGCGCGGTTTGTCAGAGTGAATTTGCAGTCCTTCGGGAGCTCGGCGCTGAATTTATCTTTCAGGAGATTGGCATAGGAGGAGCAGTTCTCTCTTCCGGAGGAATAGCCCTCCAGCCCGAAGCCGGTGGCGATAGAGTCTCCGAGGACCAGCAGATTTGCCGGAACAGGGATATCGACGCTGCGGTATTCAGTGTCAGCGTTTACGGTAACTGCGGAGCAGAGCAGCATAACGCCTGCCGCCAGAACAGAAACTATTTTTCTGAGCATACTTTCCTCACTTTCTCAGCAGAGTCACCGGGCGGAGCATACGACAAACGCTGCCCGGTAAAACCTGTGTCTTCTCCTATTATATCATAAAAGCCGCTTCCATACAACCATTTTTTCAAATTTTTCCAACCATTTGGCTGCCGGCAGCGGCTCTGTGTGTACCACTGCGGTGAAAACGGGGCTTTTTTGCAAAAAATGTGTAGAAAATTCTTATATTCTATTGACATTTTCGCCTTGCTATGATATTATATAATAGAAAAATATGAAATAGCACAGCCCAAAAACATGAAGAGGTGAGCGTAAATGACCGATTATTGTTACCCTGTTGTTGGCGAGGAAGCCAATCTGCCGATGTATCTGCTCGGAGCCGGAGCAAGAGATCAGGAGTTTCATTTTATCAGAGAAGACGGCTATCCCAACTACCAGATAATCTACTGTGTCCGCGGGAGCGGTGTTCTCAGGCTGAACGGCGAAGATACGCCTATCCGTGAGGGCGATGCGTTTTACCTTCCTCCGAATGTCCCGCACGAATACTTCCCGACAGAAGATATCTGGGAGACACACTGGATAACCTTTGACGGAAGAGAGAGCGAGGCTGTCCTGCGGTTTATCGGGCTGGATAAGGCCAAGGCCTTCAAGATCCACGATATCAATTCCATAGACGCGATCTTTAAGAAGATACTTTATCTTATGAAGACCAACTACTATTACAGCGGCTGCCAGTGCTCGGCGCACCTTTACCAGTTCCTTATCGAGCTCAACCGCGTCATGAATATGCAATCCAGCGCCAAGGACGGCGCAAAGCTCAACCAGCTCTCCCCTGTCATCGACTATATCGACCGCAATTACAGCCGCGACCTTACACTTGCGGAGCTTTCGGAGCTCATCGACCTTTCTCCGCAGTATCTTTGCAGGCTTTTCAAAGAGTGTCTGAATATGCGCCCCTTTGAGTATCTTGCGAGAAAGCGCATAGCCCAGGCCAAGCTGCTGCTGCTCGAAGAGAAGCTCAATGTCAACGAGATCGCCAAGAGCGTAGGATATAATGATTGCAGCTATTTCTGCGCGGTCTTCAAGAAGCATGAGATGCTCTCGCCGGCAGAGTTCCGCTCGCTGCACAAAAAGGCAACAGGCTGAGGCCGCTTCTGCGCCGATGGCTGACCTTTCAAACGTTCCGGAGAGCGTCGCTGGAAAAAAAGCAAAAAAATGGAAAGCAAAGTATTGACAAATAAATCCAATAGTGCTATAATATGAAAAAATCCAAACCGTTGACGCGGAGATAACGGTGATGATGCTTCCACAGAGAGCCCGGGGTGCTGAGAGCCGGGCGAAAAACAAGTCATCAAATGGACCGCTGAGGGCGCAGTCAAATGCCTGTAAAGGCAGAGTATTCTGCGACGTGAAGGCATACGTCAGTTGCCGGGAGTATGTTGGTACTCTGCTAAGAGCGCAGAAAACTGCGAATCAAGGTGGCACCGCGGATAAAGAATTATTCGTCCTTGATAAAGCCGGAAGGTTTTATCAGGGGCGTTTTATTTTTCTGCGTTTTTATTGACCGCACAGGAGGAGCGAATATATATGGATACCGAAAAGATCGGAAGGTTCATAGATAAACGGAAGGTCAGCTTTATCTGCTCGGTGGATGCCGAGGGGTTCCCCAATGTCAAAGCTATGCTCAGGCCGAGAAAAAGGAAAGGCCTTAAAGAATTCTATTTCTCGACAAATACATCTTCCCTGAGAGTAAAACACTTTCTTGCCGAGCCGAAAGCCAGCATATATTTTTACCGCAAGGGGCTGATAAAATATACCGGGGTCATGCTTACAGGCAGAATGGAGGTCCTGACAGATCAGGCTGTCAAAAAAGCTATCTGGAAGAGGGGCGACAGCCTGTTCTACAAGCAGGGAGTCACCGACCCGGATTACTGCGTTCTGAAATTCACTGCCGAAAAAGGCAGATACTACTGCGACCTGAAAACAGAAGACTTTGATATTGACCGGCCCTCGCCGTCAAAGCGGCAGAGAGCGAAAAAACACACCGGAGGTGCGCTATGAGATTTTACCCGACTATCGAAGAAGCAAAAGAATTTGCAGCAGACGGCAGATACGATATCATGCCTGTGAGCTGCGAGCTGCTCTCGGACATCTGCACGCCGATAGAGGCTGTCAGGATACTGAAAAATGTATCGACCCACTGCTATCTGCTGGAATCGGCTGAGGACAGAGAGCGCTGGGGGCGCTGGTCATTTCTGGGCTATGAGCCGGAGCTGGAGCTGACCTGCTCGGAAGGCTTTATGCACATCGGCGGGCTGGAGATAAAGACCGAAGACCCGACTCCTCACATCCGCAAGCTGCTCTCCCGGTACCGCAGCCCGAGGATAGCCGATCTTCCCCCATTCACAGGCGGCCTTGTCGGATATTTCTCCTATGATTTCATTGGCTACAGCGAGCCGACAGTCAGGCGCCCGGTAGACGACAGCGAGCATTTCAAGAATGCCGACCTTATGCTCTTCGACAAGGTCATCGCCTTCGATAACTACCGCGGAAGGATAATCCTGATCGCCAATATGAAACTGAAGGATCTGGAGACCGGCTATAACAAAGCCTGCCTCGAGCTCCGGAAAATGGCCGACCTGCTCCGTAACGGCGAACCGAGCCGTGAACCCGCCGGAAAGCTCCGCAGCGAGGTCAAAGGGCTATTTACCAAAGAGGAATACTGCTCTATGGTCGAGCAGGCAAAGAAGCATATCTACGACGGAGATATCTTCCAGATAGTCCTCTCGAACCGTCTTTCAGCCGAATACGAGGGCAGCCTGCTGAACACCTACCGCATACTCAGGACCAGCAACCCCTCCCCTTATATGTTCTATTTTTCGGGAACAGACGTCGAGATCGCGGGAGCCTCTCCCGAAACTCTGGTCAAGCTGGAAAACGGCATCCTCCATACCTTCCCGCTGGCGGGTACAAGGCCCCGGGGAAAGACCGACGAAGAGGATACCGCCCTGGAAAAGGAGCTGCTGGCCGACGAGAAAGAGCTGGCAGAGCACAATATGCTGGTCGATCTTGGGCGGAACGATCTGGGAAGGATCAGCCGCTTCGGGACAGTTGAGGTCGAGAATTATATGCACATCCTCCGGTTCTCCCATGTTATGCATATCGGCTCGACAGTCAGGGGAGAGATCAGGGAAGACTGCGACGCTCTCGACGCTGTAAGCGCCGTCCTCCCCGCCGGGACGCTTTCGGGAGCCCCAAAGATCCGCGCCTGCCAGCTCATAGCCGAGCTGGAGAACAACAAGCGCGGCCTATACGGCGGCGCCATCGGCTACATTGATTTTACAGGCAATCTTGACACCTGCATAGCGATACGCTCTGCGTTCAAGAAAAACGGGCGGGTGTTCATCCGCAGCGGCGGAGGCATAGTTGCCGACTCTGTCCCCGAGAACGAATATCAGGAAAGCATCAACAAAGCCGCCGCAGTAGTCGAAGCGCTCAGAGCGGCAGAGGAGGTAGAGGCATGATACTGCTCATAGACAATTACGACAGCTTCTCCTACAACCTCTATCAGCTCATAGGCGAGCTGGACCCGGATATAAAGGTCGTCCGCAACGACGAGCTGACAGAGATCGGGATAGGGCTGCTGGCTCCCAGCAAGATCATCCTTTCTCCCGGCCCCGGAAGGCCGGAGGATGCCGGGATAACCTGCAAGCTGGCGGCGACGGCAGCAAAGACCATACCGACCCTCGGTGTCTGCCTCGGGCATCAGGCGATCTGCCAGGCCTACGGCGCCGAGATCGTCCATGCCAAGCAGCTTATGCACGGCAAGCAGAGCAAGGTCAGGCTGGATACCTCCTGCCCGCTGTTCAAGGGCCTCCCGGAGGAAACGACCGTTGCTAGATACCATTCTCTCGCAGCAGATAATCTTCCCGGCTGTCTGAAAGTCACCGCCCGCACCGCCGACGGCGAGGTCATGGCGGTGCAGCACGAGGAATATCCTATATTCGGCGTGCAGTTCCACCCTGAATCGATACTTACCCCGTTGGGAAAGCAGATGCTCAGGAATTTTGTTGAGATGTAATAATGATGCACAGCAAAGGAGAGTGCTTAAAATGATCGAAAAAGCGATAGTAAAGATAGTTGACAAGCAGGATCTCACCTACGATGAGGCCTATGAGGTAATAAGCGAGATAATGTCCGGCAAGACATCAGCGACACAAAATGCCGCCTTCCTTGCCGCGCTCTCGACCAAATCCACCAAGGCTGAGACCATCGATGAGATCGCAGGCTGCGCCGCTGCGATGCGGGATGCAGCGATAAAATTCGAGAACGATGACGACCTTCTGGAGATCGTCGGCACAGGCGGAGACAACGCCCAGAGCTTCAATATCTCCACCACCTCCGCTATGGTCATCGCCTCGGCAGGAGTCAAGGTCGCCAAGCACGGCAACCGCGCCGCATCCTCTCTCTCGGGGACAGCCGACTGCCTGGAAGCGCTGGGTGTCAACATCCATCAGGACACGGAGAAATGCCGCGAGATGCTGGATAAGACCAATTTCTGCTTCTTCTTCGCCCAGAAATACCATACCTCCATGAAATATGTCGGCCCCATAAGAAAAGAGCTGGGTATCAGGACGGTGTTCAATATCTTAGGGCCGCTCACCAATCCCTCCAGCCCCAAGCGTTTCCTGCTGGGAGTCTACGACCGCTCACTTGTAGAGCCTCTGGCACAGGTGCTGATGAACCTCGGAGTAAAGCGCGGCATGGTAGTGTACGGGACAGATAAGCTGGACGAGATCTCTGTCGCCGCCCCGACACACATCTGCGAATTCAAGGAAGGCTGGTTCAAGAGCTACGACATCAGGCCCTCGCAGTTCGCTCTGGCAGGCGGCACCCATGAGGACATCCGGGGAGGCTCCCCTGCCGAGAACGCCGAGATAACCCGCCGGATACTCCGGGGCGAGGAAAGAGGCGTAAAGCGCGAGGCTGTCCTGCTGAATGCGGGCGCTGCGCTCTGTGTCGGAGGCAAGGCCGAAAGCATCGCTGAGGGCATAAAGCTGGCGGCAGAGCTCATCGACACAGGCAAGGCTTACGAGACACTTGAAAAGGTGATCGCCGTATCAAACGGATAAGGAGAAGAAGATGACCATACTCGACAAACTGGCCGACTACGCCCGGGAGCGTGTCGCGGCAGCCAAAACACAGTGCCCCGCAGAGAGCATCAAAGCCCGCGCCCTCGCGATGCCGAAGGGAGATCTCCGCTTTGAGAAGGCTCTCAGCCGCCGGGGGATGTCTTTCATCTGCGAATGTAAAAAAGCCAGCCCTTCAAAGGGGATCATCGCAGAGGATTTCCCCTATCTCTCCATTGCTGAGCAATACGAGGCGGCAGGCGCCGACTGTATATCTGTCCTGACAGAGCCGCGATGGTTCATGGGCTCGGAGAAATATCTTGAAGAGATCGCCGCACAGGTCTCTGTGCCCTGCCTGCGGAAGGATTTTACAGTCGATGAATATATGATCTATGAAGCAAAGCTGCTGGGTGCCTCGGCAGTCCTGCTGATCTGCTCGATACTCCCGGCAGAGCAGATAAAAGAGTATATCGGCATCTGCGACAGCCTGGGGATATCGGCTCTTGTAGAAGCGCACAGCGAGTCGGAGATAAACGCCGCGCTCTCGGCGGGAGCGAGGATCATCGGGGTCAACAACCGCGACCTTACGGATTTCTCTGTCGATACAGGCAACAGCCGCAGGCTCAGGCAGTTGGTTCCTAAGGGAGTGCTTTTCGTCTCGGAGAGCGGTGTCAGAGAGCGGGAGGATATAATCGATCTTGAAAAAGCAGGCGCAGACGCCGTACTGATCGGAGAGGCTCTGATGCGGGCGCCGGATATTTCCTCCAAGCTGCTGGAACTGAAAGGAGCATCCCTATGACAAAGATAAAACTCTGCGGCATGATGCGCCCCTCGGATGTCATCGCAGCCAGAGACCTCGGTGCAGACTATGTTGGCTTCATCCTCTCGGATGGGTTAAGACGCTCTGTCGGGCTGGGGACATTCTGTGAGCTTCAAAGCTATCTTACCGGCAGCGAAGTCAGAAAGGTCGGCGTGTTCGTGGATGAGCCCCCGGAGGGCATACTGAAATACTATGCCGAGATGCTTGATATCATCCAGCTCCACGGCAGCGAGGACGAGAGCTATATCAGCTCTCTTCGGCTGCACACCGGGAAGCCGGTCATCAAAGCCTTCACCGTCCGCTCGAAGGAGGACATAGAAGCCGCAAGACAAAGCTCTGCCGACTATGTCCTGCTGGATTCAGGGACAGGCTCCGGGGCTGGCTTCGACTATTCGCTGATACAGGACTTTGACAGGCCGTTTTTCCTGGCGGGAGGCCTCAGCGCCAAAAATGTTGCCGAAGCCATCGACAGGCTGCACCCCTTTGCAGTCGATGCAAGCAGCAGCCTTGAATCAAACGGCAAGAAGGATAAAAACAAGATGACGGAATTCGTTGCCGCCGTCAGAAGGAAGGAAGAAACGCTATGACAAACCAGAAAGGACGCTTCGGCATCCATGGCGGTCAGTATATACCAGAGACACTGATGAACGCTGTCATCGAGCTGGAGCAGGCTTATGAGCATTATAAGAACGACCCGGATTTTCAGAGGGAGCTCTCCGATCTGCTGGCAAACTACGCCGGGAGACCCTCTCTGCTCTATTACGCCGAGAAGCTGACAAATACTCTGGGCGGCGCAAAGATATATCTGAAGCGCGAGGATCTTAACCACACAGGCTCCCACAAGATCAACAACGTCCTCGGGCAGGCGCTGCTGGCCAAAAAGATGGGCAAGACCCGCCTTATCGCAGAGACCGGGGCTGGTCAGCACGGTGTCGCCACAGCTACAGCTGCGGCGCTGCTGGGTATGGAATGTGTCGTATTCATGGGCGAGGAGGACACCAAAAGGCAGGCGCTGAACGTTTACCGTATGAAGCTGCTGGGCTCAAAGGTCGTTCCCGTTACAAGCGGGACAGCGACCCTTAAAGATGCTGTCTCCGAAGCTATGAGAGAGTGGACATCCCGTATCGACGATACCCATTACTGCCTGGGCTCTGTTATGGGCCCGCACCCCTTCCCGACTATCGTCCGGGATTTCCAGGCTGTCATCTCCAAGGAAGCCAGAGAACAGATACTGGAATACGAGGGCAGGCTGCCGGATGCAGTTATCGCCTGTGTCGGCGGAGGCTCAAACGCTATCGGCAGCTTCTATAACTTCATCAACGACAAGGATGTCCGTCTCATCGGATGCGAGGCCGCCGGCAGGGGGATAGACACCTTCGAGACAGCCGCGACCGTCAACACCGGCAGGCTCGGCATCTTCCACGGGATGAAGAGCTATTTCTGTCAGGACGAATACGGCCAGATAGCTCCGGTCTATTCTATCTCCGCCGGGCTCGACTACCCCGGCATCGGCCCGGAGCACGCCCATCTGCACGATATCGGCAGAGCCGAATATGTCCCTGTCACAGACGACGAAGCCGTAGATGCCTTTGAGTTCCTCTCCAGGACAGAGGGCATCATCCCGGCGATAGAATCTGCCCACGCCGTCGCTCACGCGATGAAGATAGCCCCGGAAATGGGGAAGGACAAGATCATAATAGTCACGATCTCCGGCCGCGGCGACAAGGACTGCGCCGCTATCGCCAGATACAGAGGGGAGGATATCTATGAGTAAGATCAGAGAGGCTTTTGCCGGGGGCAAGGCGTTTATCCCCTTTATCACCTGCGGAGACCCGGATCTTGAAACGACAGGCAGGATAGTCAGAGAAATGGCCGCAAACGGTGCCGATCTTATCGAGCTGGGCATACCTTTCTCCGACCCGACAGCCGAAGGCCCTGTTATCCAGGGGGCAAACATCCGCGCCCTTTCCGGCGGCGTTACGACAGACAGGATCTTCGCCTTCGTCGAAGAGCTCAGAAAGGATGTAAGCACCCCTATGGTGTTTATGACCTATGCCAATGTGGTCTATTCCTACGGCGCGGAAAAGTTCATAAGCACCTGCCGGCGGATCGGCATCGACGGCATCATCCTCCCCGACCTGCCCTTTGAGGAAAAGGACGAGTTCCTGCCTGTATGCAGAGAATACGGAGTAGACCTTATCTCCCTTATCGCTCCCACCTCCGCCGACAGGATCGCTATGATCGCCAAAGAAGCGGACGGCTTTATCTACATCGTCTCTTCTCTGGGAGTTACCGGTGTCCGCTCAAAGATAACGACAGATATTTCCGCGCTGGTAAAGGTGATCCGCGAGAACACGGATATTCCCTGCGCTGTAGGCTTCGGCATCTCGACCCCGGAGCAGGCGGCGGAGATGTCGCGTTACGCTGACGGTGTCATCGTCGGCTCCGCGATCGTAAGACAGATAGCGGAATACGGCAGAGATTCAGCCGGACCTGTTGGAGAGTATGTAAGAAAAATGAAGGCCGCCCTGAAATGACGGGCTGTCTCCGGGTGCGGCCGGAAGGAGGGCTATTTAATGCAGAAGGCTAAGAAAACAGATCTTATTAGGCTCGTTTTAAGCGGGCTGTGGGCGGCGATCGTCACAGTCGCCACAATAGTCATCGCCATACCGACCCCGACCAGGGGCTATGTCAATCTGGGAGACTGCTTTGTAGATCTCGGAGCCCTGATCCTTGGCGGCCCCTGGGGAGCGGCGGCTGCGGCTGTGGGCTCTGCTATAGCCGACCTTGCCGCAGGCTACAGTATCTACGCTCCGGCGTCCTTCATCATCAAAGGGCTTATGGCGCTGGTCTCCTTCGGGGTCTTTAAGGCGCTCTCCGGGAAAAAGTCCGCCCCTGTCCTCGGTGCGCTGGCAGCAGAGCTGGTCATGCTCGCGGGATACTTCTTCTTTGAATCAGCGATCTACGGCTCCTTTGCAGCGGCGGCTCCCGGGCTGCTGCCCAATGCTTTCCAGGGCGCCGCAGGCGTTGTCGGAGCGTCGGCGCTGTATGCCGCCTTCGGAAGCCGGATAAAGACCCCTTGGAAGCGCTGAGATATAAAAATAGACGAAACCTCTGCGGACAGCATACCATTTTCTGACTTTTTACCTGAAATTGCAAGAAAGTTATTGACAAACAACGGGATCTGATGTAATATATATAATCATACAAAGGAGAGACCGCTATGATGAACACATCCGCATTCGTCTTTACATACGCATTTTTCGGCTTTAGCTTTTCGGCTGAGGTCTTTTTGCCGTGTGTGGAGCTGTGCGGATAATATTTATCCCGTATAATCAGGCAGCCCGACCGCACCGGCCGGGCTGCTTTTATTTTTGGAGGTATAGCTATGATAATCATCGTCAAAGACAAAGCAACGGAAAAACAGGTAAATGAGCTTATGGAATGGCTCTCGGGCTTCAACGTCAGGACAAATCTGGTAACGGGCGTACATTCCAGGATAATCGGCCTCATCGGAGACACGACCTCCATAGATGTCGATTCGGTCAAGGCACGAGAGGCTGTCGAGGCTGTAAAGCGTGTTCAGGAGCCGTATAAGAACGCCAACCGCCGCTTCCATCCGGACGATACGGTCATAGAGGTCGGCGGGAAGCGCATCGGCGGCGGGAGCCTTGCCGTCATCGCTGGGCCCTGCTCTGTCGAGACAGAGGACAGGCTCATGCAGACAGCTATCGCGGTCAAGGAAGCCGGAGCGGATTTCCTCCGGGGCGGAGCCTTCAAGCCCAGAACATCTCCCTATGCCTTTCAGGGGCTCGGCAGAGAGGGGATCGAGCTGCTGATACAGGCGCGCAAGGAGACCGGCCTCCCCATAGTAACAGAGATCATGGATCTTTCCGATCTGGATCTCTTCGCTGATGTGGATATAGTACAGGTCGGCGCAAGAAATATGCAGAATTTCACCCTTCTCAAGGCCCTCGGGCGCTGCGACAAGCCTGTTCTTCTGAAAAGAGGGCTCTCCGCTACTCTCCAGGAGCTGCTGATGAGCGCCGAGTATATCATGTCTGAAGGCAACAGCAAGGTCATCCTCTGCGAAAGAGGCATCCGCACCTATGAGCCCGAGACGAGAAACACTCTTGACATCTCGGCTGTCCCGCTGCTGCGGCAGAAGACACATCTCCCCATAGTCATCGACCCGAGCCACGCCACCGGCCTCAGCTCGCTGGTAGAGCCCATGTCTCTGGCCGCCGTAACTGCCGGAGCCGACGCTCTGGAGATAGAAGTACACATAGACCCTAAGAGCGCCTGGAGCGACGGTGCCCAGTCCCTTACCCCGGAGCAGTTCAGAGCCTCTATGAAAAAGATAAGAGCGCTGGAGAGCTTCGTCAGAAACGAGCTCTGAGCGCTCCGAAAGATATCTGTATAAACAGAAGCGGATAGGCCGTATGATATCAGCCGAGCTGCTTCATCAGCTCTTCGATCTTTTCTCTTTCGGCAAGGCCGTCGGAGAAGGCAGTCGCACCGCCGGCAGCTGTCCCCAGCTTCAGAGCGTAGTCGTACCCCCGGCTGAGCCCGGCCATAAAGCCTGCGACCATAGAATCTCCCGCGCCGACAGAGTTCTTTACCTCGCCCTTGCAAACTCCGCATCTGTGCAGCGCTCCTGTCTCGTCGATCAGGACAGCTCCCCTGGCCGCCATTGAGACCAGAACGTTCTGCGCTCCCATTTCCCGCAGCCGCCTTGCATAGCTTTCGATCTCGCTGTCTGTTGTCAGCTTTACGCCGAACATCTCCCCCAGCTCATGGTCGTTGGGCTTGATCAGGAAGGGCTTGTATTTCAGGACATTCAGCAGCAGATCCTTTGAGGCATCGACTACTGCCCGGACGCCTCGCGGGGAGAGCCTTGCAAGTATCTGCTCATAGATATCCGAAGGCAGGCTGGAAGGAATGCTCCCGGCAAGGATCACAGTATCCCCCTTCTCCAGCTTATCCAGCTTGCCGAAAAGCTCTTCAAGGGATTCCCTGCCGATATCCGGACCCTGACAGTTTATCTCTGTCTCCTCGGCGGATCTTATCTTGACATTTATCCTTGTGCTGCCCTTGGGGAGCCTGATGAAATCAGAGATTATCCCCTGCCTTGCTACCCCTTCCTCGACAGCGCGGCCGGTAAAGCCCGCTGTAAATCCCAGCGCAACAGAGTCTGTCCCCAGCTCCTTCAGCACGGCAGAGACGTTTATACCCTTGCCTCCGACAAACATCTGCTCAGAGGATGATCTGTTGACTGTTCCGGGAATAAGCTCTCCCATGCTGACTACATAGTCAATGGCAGGATTGAATGTTACTGTATAGATCATAAGTTTTCCTCCTCAGTATACTGTCGTCATTTGCAGCTCTATGTTGAAGAACCCACCGCTGAGACTTTCCGGCAGGAGCCTTCCGCTCTCGACGGCGATCTCTCTGCCCCCTTCCAGCAGGAAGGTCAGCCGCTTATTATCCCGCAGAGAGCAGCCGTTATCCGGCAGCCCGCTCCAGAGAAGTATCCCGGAAGTGTCTATCCCTCTCCTGAGCTTCTCAGCTTCTTCTGCGGGGAGAGGCTTGCTGCTCTCATAGACCGTTGGGTCGTCAAAGCGGCGGCGCTTGCGGTTTATAGCTGTCCCGTCCGGGAGGAAGGTCAGCACAGCCTCGGTAAAGCCGCCGTTTTCGCGCTCTTCATTGAAGCGTATCTCCTTTACTTCGGATGCTTCGGGAGCTTCGACGCGCTCTCCGGCCAGCGCCTCCGAAAAGGACCCGGCTATCCTTTCGGCGGTATCGTATATCAGGACAGGAGCCTGGTTATCGGAGATGCTTATCCTCTCTCCGCTGTCATAAGCGATCTCAATGCTGCCGCCGAAGTCCTCCGGGAGGCCGTTGGTATAGGAATGAAAGCCATTTCTTCCGGCGAGGCCCCATTCCCGGACAAGTCCGGACAGCTTCGGGAGGATATCCCCTTTGATGACGGCGAAGTCCGTCCTGCTGCCGGAGCTTGCGAAGGTCTCCAGAAAGATAAATGTCCCCTCAGAGGCAGGGGCTGCAAAGGCGGAGATACGGTCGAAGCGCTTTTCTCTGTCTGTGACCGCCCAGCCCAGGGCGGAGTGTGCCTTGAAGGATATTATCCTTTCGGAAACTATCTCCTTAGGCAGCGATTCGTCAACATAGGAATCTGTTCCGCCGCAGCAGCCGGGGTCGCTTCTGTGTATGACTCTGATCTTGTCGTTCATAGCTTATGCTCCTTTGATCTGTGACCTGCTGCCCTTGCAGGAGGCCGATGATCTTTAAACAGCCCGGAAAGCAGCTTTGCTCTCCGGGCATTTTTTATGTTACAGTTACTGTGCAGTTCCTTTCGATGCCGCCGTAGCTTATGGTTATCGTCACCTCTCCGGCCTTGAGGCCCTTGAAGGTCATATCGAGAGTCTGCTTGTCGATATAGGTCGGCTCTATTATTCCCTGCTCCGAAAGGTCATAGTTCACCGCTACAAGATCCCTGATGTTCTGACATCTTATGACGAGGGTAAACTCTCCGCCGACAGGTATCTCCGCCTTTCCGGGAGAAAGTGATATATCGCAGGCGTGTGCATCGTCAACGAGAATGACCGTTATCTCCGAGCCCTTTCGGGCGGCGGCTCCTGCGGCAGGAGACTGCGCTCCCACCCTGCCCTCGGAGAGCTGCTCGCTGCCGACAAAGACCTTTAATCCGAAGCCTGCCTTTGCCAGCTTTTCGGCTGCTTCATCTTTCGTAAGCCCAAGCAGCGCCGGGACTTTTTCCAGCTCGTCTTTGGTGCTGACAGTTATGACCGCCGGCTCTCCCTTGGAGACAGTCTTGCCCGGAGCTATGCTCTGAGCGGAAACAGAGCCCTCCGGCTTTGAACTGTCCTCCCCTCCGTAGACGATCTTTGGGGATATGCCCGCATCTGTCAGCTTCTTTACAGCCTCCTCCGGGCTCAGCCCGGTGACATCCGGCATTACAGCCTCTGCCCTGCCTTTGCTTACAGTCAGGATGACCTTATCGCCTTCAGCGGCTTCCTTTCCCGCTTCCGGCTGCTGCGAAGCTACCAGCCCTTCCGCGACGAGGTCGCTGGGCTCCTCTCTGATCTCCGCCGTAAGGCCGAGGCCTGACAGCAGCTTCTCGGCATCGCTCCGGGTCAGGAATGTAAGATCCGGGAGAGAGATCCCCTTATGCGTTGTTGAGACCAGTAGCTTTACGGGGAGAGTGTTTTTCTGCTCTGTCCCTGCGGGGGGATCCTGCTCTGTGACTGTTCCCTCCGGCCTGCTGTCGTCAAAGACACGCTTGACTACCGCGACGGGTATCCCCAGCTTTCCTGCCTCGGCCGCGGCTTCCTCATAGCTCCTGCCGACAAAGTCCGGGATCTTTACTGTTTTTTCCTCCGGCTTGGCCGAAGGGTCGCAGCCCAGCGAAATGACTATCTCCGGCTCATCGTCTTTCCTGACCGGCTGATACGGCGGGATGCTCTGGCTTATGACACACCCTGCGGCGACGCTGCTGTCGTAAGCCTCCTTCCCGGTATAGCCTATATCAAGTGCGTCAAGGAGCTCACAGGCGGTCTGGGAATCGAGGCCGATAAGGTTCGGCATCATAGCCGTCCGGCTCCCGACGCTGACCGACACTCCGACGACTGTATTGCGTTCTGTAAGGCTCCCCGGCTCAAGGCTCTGGCTGAGAACGGTATCCGGGCTGACCTCATCGTCGGTGACACGCTCTGTGATCTCGATGAGCAGCCCTGCTCTTCCAAGAGTATTGGCAGCGTTCATCGTATCCAGCTTGACGACATCGGGGACTATCGCCAGCTCCGGGTCCAGAGTCTCGCTGGTAACGATGATCTTCTCAGGATCCTTTGGGGCGCGGTTCTTCATTATTACCATAACGGCTCCGCCTGCGATAAGCGCCGCGCAGACAGCAGGTATAGCTATCTTCGCCCACATTGGCAGACTGGGGCCTTTCTTAGACATCACCGTTACTTTCTTCTCGCCGGAGAGCTCCTTGATGAAATTGTCCATATCTGCTGTCCGGAAAGCGCTGTCAACATAAGAGGCGTTCCTGAGGGCTGCCTCCTTGCTGCTGTCCAGCTTGACGCGGTAGGCGCTGAGCATTTTCAGCCTGTCCTTGTGGGTCTTCTCGTAATAGGCGTCTCTGTCAGCGGCCTCCGGCAGAGGGACACCCATCATCCTGTGCATGATGACCGCTGCGGAATAGACATCGTTGGCGGGAAGCTGAGAGGGGGAATCCGCAGCTTTCAGCCGCTCGTAGGAAAAATACTTCTGCCTGTCCTTCTGGGTTATATCGCTGCGGTCGTCGGTAGCGTTGAAGAGTATGTTTTCGAGATATGAATTCAGGAAAAGGCTGCCGTCGTCCAGCACCAGGAGATCGTAGGGCGAGAAGCCCCCGATGACAAATCCGCTCTCATGGAGAGTGTCTATGGACCGGAGTATGGGGAGGAACATCTTCTCTGTCATCTGCGGAGAAACAGCGCCGTTTTTTTCGATATACTCGGAGAGCGGCCTGCCCTCAACATATTCTGTTACGACATAGGTAGTATTGTTCTTCTCGAAGATCTCGTATACATCCGCGACATTTTCCGGGAGGTGGAGCTGCCCCAGGAGCTGTGCTTTCTTTGCAAAGCGCTCCATATACTTATAGAATTCCTTTTCTTTGAGTACGGTCAGGGCGGAGTCTCCGATATTCCGGGCGGCGAAGCGTGTCGGGCTGTATTCGTAGATCGTGACCTTCCTGTCGGTCAGCGCATCCCAGCCGATATACTTGACGAACCAGCCGTCGATATTCAGCGGCATCCCGACGATATATCTGTCTCCGAGTATCTGCCCCGGCTCGATACATCTGGTATTGAAAGGCTGTGTCCCCTCCACGAAGCCGCACTCGGGGCAGACCTTGAGCCCGTCGTCGTACTGCTCCATACATCTCATACAAAATCTCATTTTATCCCCTCACTTATGCAGACTATCCCTTCTCGAAGTAACCGTCCTCCAGCATTTTTTCCTCATACAGCATAGTCTTGTAGATATATCTCTGGGTGAAATGCTTTTCTCCGTCGTATTCCTGCATATAGATCTGATACATACACTGCCCGGATTTGATGACCCAGCGGACATCGTTTTCCGATTCGGAATAAGGCGTACCGAAGGCGGCTATCGCTTTCTGCTTTATATCGTCATTGAACTCGCTGCCGCTCTCAAACTGGACAGTATAGAGCTGGTCTCCCTTGAAATAGAGATCTATGGAATCGAAATAATCCGCAGTCTCGTTGCCGAGATCGACAGGCACCAGCATAACAGTGTCTCCCTTTGTCCAGCGGTCATGCTCGGTAGTTACAGGCAGAGTCCCTGTGCCGAAGAGTGTCTGGACACTGGATCTCTTGAAATCAAACAGAGCGTAGTTCATAGTCAGGCAGCCATCATTGTTGACATCCACAGTCCCTCTGAGCTCGGGATAGATTATATGCAGATGCGGGCTCTCGGATGAGCTGTCGGGAGCGGCTGTGTCTGTTTCAGCCGGGTCGGTCTCAGGCGGCGCCGTCTCTGTGGCTGTGGGAGCGGCTGTGTCGGTAGCTGCGGGGGCAGCGGTCTCTGTTGCGGAGGGCGCTGATGTCTCTGCCCCGGAGATTATCGGAGCAGCCGTCGCAGAGGTCTGAGGCTTTGTTTCCCCGGAGAAATCGGTCTTTACGGAGGAGCCGTCCTTCCCGGAAAGGAAGATGATGACCCCGACGGCTATTGCCGCCGTTGCTGCAACAGAAGCGATCACCACCGGCAGCTTTTTGCTTTTCTTTTCGGGAGCGGGCTCCGGCTCCGAAGGCTTGGACGCAGGCTTTTCGGGAGCAGGCTCCGGCTCCTTTGAGGGCTTGGAGGGTATGTACTCCGAAAGGCGGCGGTCATCGTCGGAGTCGGGAGCTATGCTGCCGGGGTCGGGCTTGAAGGCCGGCTGCGCCGGAGCAACTGTTTTGCCGCTGTCATCGTCATAGGAGCTTCTGGGGATATACTGCGAGAGCCTTGAGCCTTCAGGGTCTTCCCCGCCTTTTGGGGCTCCGTCGGCTTCGGAGATGAATACGGAAGCGGTTGTGCGGCCGCCGTCGCCGTTTATGTCGATATCAAAGCCCGGGACCTGTGAAAGCTCGGCAAGGAGCTGATCTATGGAGCGGATCCTGTCCTCAGCCTTGATAGCAAGTCCGTGCCGCAGCACAGCCTCGAATTCCGGTGAGCAGTCAAAGCCCAGCTCCGAGGGCATCCTGATATTATCCTCGTAGATACGGTCGGGAGCATCGGGAGGGATAGACCCGGTGATACATTTATACATCGTCGCGCAGATCGCGTAGATATCCGTCCAGGCTCCCTGCTTGCCGTGACGTCTGTACTGCTCCATAGGGGCATAGCCGTGCTTGAGCATTACCGAAAGGCTCTTCTCGTCGGCAAACTCTCTTGCCGCTCCGAAATCCAGCAGCTTGACGGCTTCTCCCACCAGCATTATATTATCGGGGCTTATGTCGCGGTGGATAAGGTTTTTCTCGTGTATCTTTTTGAGAGAGCGGAAAACCGGCATCAGCAGGCAGACAGTATTGTAGCTCGAGATAGTCCCGACCTGCTTGAGATAGCTTTTCAGCGTAATACCGTCCAGATACTCCATAACGATATAGACGGTGCGGTTCTCCTCAAAGAAATCTCTTACGGCGACGATACCGGGCTCGTTGGTGAACTTCGCCAGAGTCCTGGCCTCATGCAGAAAATGCTCGCGGCTCTTGGAGAATAGTTCCTGAGCGGTGTCGGCGCTTATGCTCATTACCTCGTTGGAGACATTGTTGTTGCGGTTCACCATCCCGGCGGGATAGAATTCCTTTATCGCTACCTTGAATTGCAGCAGCGTATCCATGCCGATATAGGTTATACCGAAGCCGCCCTCACCGAGCACCCCGCCTACCAGGTATCTATGGTTCAGCATAGCTCCCCGGGCGAGGGTGTGTGAGGGCGATCTGTATTCTTTTGTATCCCTGCCGCAGGCGGGGCATACAGTCTCGCCTGCGGGGATCTCATTCATACAAAAAGGACAATAGTTCATTACTTTCTCCTCTTTACGGAAAATTGCTGTGCGGATAAGGGCCGCTATGGCCGCTTATACCCTTACCAGGAGAACTTCTCTGTGCAGAGCGGGACGAATACCAGCTCTGTCTCTCCCAGCATTATCTTATCATAGGGGGCGAGCTCTGCGGGAGCAAGGAGCATCTGCCTGTTGAGGTAGACTATGGTCTTGCCGTCAGCGCTTTGCAGGAAGAATTTTTTGTTCAGCGGGTCGTAGATGATGACAGCCTGCGCCCCTCTGGATACGGTGCGGTCGCCGTGGAGGTCGATAGCGACCGGATGCTCGGCATCGCCGCGGCCTATCGTGCTCTTCGGGTCGGTCAGAACGAAGGTCTTTCCTCTTGAGGAGGTGTTTGCAGCCACGAGCCAGCCCAGCACAAGATCATCTGCCAGCTCGTCGAATATTATCTGTGTCACGCCCTCATCCTCATCGGCGGGAGGCGCTGTAACAGCCTTTGCTTCTTCGATAGTCCCGGTAAAGTTCACCTCTTCCACCTGCTCTGCAACAGAAGGCTCTCCGGGCTCCGGCTCTTGGGAGAGCTCCGGCTCCGGTGCAGGCTCGCTGTCCGGAAGGATCACTCCGGAGGGCTGGTTTTCCGGGGCAGCTTCCGGCTCGGGGATGATCTCCGGCTCGGGTACAGGCTCCGGCACAGGCTCGGGTGCGGGGGCGGCGGGCTCTTCGGCAGGTCTCTTTGTCCCGCAGCGGCAGCAGAAATTGCCTTCGTTGACAGAGCCGCAGACACAGGTCCAGCTCTTCTTTTCGGGCGCAGGAGCGGGGCGCTTAGTCCCGCACTTTATGCAGAAATTCCCGTTGTTGATCGCTCCGCACACGCATCTCCAGGGCTCTCCCTGAACAGGCGCGGGAGCGGGCCCCGGCATCGGTGCGGGCGCAGGAGCCGGTGCAGGAACGGGGGCAGGCGCTGGAGCGGGGGCTTTGTCAGCGGCTCCCGCACAGTGCGGGCAGGTCGGGTATCTGTCTTCGTCGTAATAATGCAGATTGGGGCAGCGCTTTAATTTCATATCTGTATTCCTCCATAACTTAGCTGATAGATCAGGGGATAGTTTACATATTTTAGCTGTGCCGGATAAGGGCAAAGGTCGTGTTGTCCAGCGAGCCCTGACAGCTCTTTACAGCCTCCATGAGAAGGTCGGCTGTTTCTGCGGGCGGCGAGTCTCTGCCGAGTATCCCGGCGATAGCTTCGTCTCCGACAGAGCGGTACAATCCGTCTGTCGCCAGCAGCAGGATATCTCCGCTCCGCAGCCGGAAGGGCTTGGTGCTGACATCGACGATATCTATCCCGCCCATGCCGATAAAGCTGGCCAGCAGCCCGCCTTTTTTCTGCTCGGCAAGATAGGTCTTTTCGTCGATAAGCTCCTTTCTGAACCTCAGATCGATAACATAGGAATAATTATGAGTCCTGGTCATCTGAGTCAGCTCCCCGCCCCGGCAGATATACAGGCGGCTGTCTCCGACGGAAAGCCAGTAGAGCTCATTGCCGGTGATATAGGCGGTGACGGCGGTAGTCCCGCAGCGGTCGCCGTACCGTTTATAGACCTCGTCGTCTATCCTTGAAGCGGCATCGACGATGAATGCCGGGTAATTATCCCCCGACCAGCCTTTGAAAAGCTCGGCAAAGCGTTTTACTGCCAGCCCGGAGGAAGCTCCTCCTTCGGGGCGGCTGCCTATCCCGTCGCAGACGGCGGCGAAGAGGCCCTTGTCTGTCTCGCACTTTTCCGCCGCATCCTCCTGATAGGGTCTTGTTCCGATAAAGCTGCGTATCTCGCAGACCATTTCTCTCACCTCTTGACTTTGACTGCTATCGCGGTGAAATTATCCATCGGCTTGCCGGCACTGTTTTTCACAGCCAGCTTTACCATTGCCGCCAGCCATTTTTTCGCCTTGGGCTCCTCTGCCAGAGTCCTTTCCATCTCGATTTCGGTGACAGGCTCCCAGAAGCCGTCGGAGCAGAGCAGAAAAGCGTCTCCCTCTGCGACATCGAAAGAGAAGGACTCGCATCTGAGCTCCTCGCTGTCATCTCCCAGAGCGCGCAGCAGCTTGTTTCGGTCGGGGTGAGAGCGGATCTCGCTCTCTTCGATCTCCCCGGACATACAGAGCACCTGCGGGATGCTGTGGTCTCTTGTACGTGAGACTATCTTTCCGCCCCGGAAGCGGTAGAGCCTTGAATCTCCGATATGCAGTGCCAGCCCGCGGTCCCCTTCGATGCACAGGATAACGGCTGTCGTCCTCATTCCTTTCAGGCGGGGGTCGGCTGCCTGTGCGGAGCGCAGAGCTGCCTGTGCTCCGGGAAGGGCTCCGGCGGCAAAGGTCTCCAGCCCCTCTCCGGCCAGGAACCGCTCCTTTATATAAGCTGTCACCAGCTCGGCGGCGCGGTCGCCCATGCCGTGCCCTCCCAGGCCGTCGCAGAGGATGAAGCAATATCTGTCTCCGCTCCCGGCCCAGTCGGCTCTGTCCTCATTGAGAGGTCTTCCTCCCTTATCGGTAAAAATGTAATGATCGGTTTTCATAGCAAGGTTCACTCAGCGGAAGGGTCGCGGTTGAACTCTCCCAGCGATTTGTCTGTTTCGATCAGCTTCTTGTGGATATCGTCCAGAGTGTTGCACATATTGGCAAGAATATCCGCGATCCCGCCGATATTCTTTCTTATAACTGCGGCATCGTCCAGGAAAAGATCAGCGCTCTCTCCCTGCCAGTTGTCAGAGATCTCCTTGATGATCCTCTCATATCTGCCGGAGATAGCGGCATATCTGGCGATAAAGTTCTGCTTGAGAGCGATGCAGTTATCGAAGGCTCTGGTGTCGATACAAACATAATCCTTGTTATCTGCCATTGTTATACCTCCCTAGACCTTGATGAATTTTATCTTTTTGAGCTCATCCGACTCTATATCGAAATAGTAGCCGTCTCCCAGCTCACATCTTGCGTATTCGTTCCTGAGCTCCCTCGGGTCCATTTCTCCGAAGACCGATCTGCTGCCTCTGTCGCTGACGAACTCAGCGATATTATCCAGCAGGAATGCGACAGCGATGCTGTTGTTCAGCGAAGACTCGGTATCGCGGTCGTTATTGCTGATCTTTCTGACATCGGAATAGATGAACCAGTATTTCTTCTCCTCGGCGATAGCTGTCATCCTCGGGAACACATTTTTCAATAGCTGCATCCCTGCGCTCTGGAAGAGCATTTTGTTTTGCAGGACAAATACTGTCCCCGGATTGCTCTTTTCTTCAAAATTGCGGTTTATGACCCCTTTTTCCAGCTTAGCGGCATAGCCGTTGCTGTCGAGGAAATCATACATCTGCTCGATCGAGGTAAGGTAGAAGTTCCCGGCGGGGCTCTCCTGATAGAGATCGAAGAGCTGCCTTCTGCCGTCGTCAAAGAAAACAATACGGTAGTCGGGATGGTTCTTTCTGATAAAGCGGACAAGAAGTGTCAGCAGATTTGTTTTTCCGAAACGCTTTTTGCCGTAGATAGCGATGGAATGTGCCTCGTGCATATTGACAGTTATCGGGAAATGGTCGTAATAATCCAGCCCGACAACAGGGCAGTCGGCCCCGGTATCCTCCTCGAAGCTACCGGAGAGATAGTTAAAGAAATTCTCTTCGGTAAGGTCGCCGTCGAAGGCAGTGAGCTTCTCTGTCGGCACCTGAAAGCTCCTCAGAGACTCCTTGAACATCGGCAGATCCCGCCCCTCGTCCATAAACGGCAGGAAGATCTGGCACTCTCTCGGCTTTCCGCCTATGAAAGTCAGGCCTCTTCCGGGGCAGTGCATCGGCTCGGCGACTCTCATCCCGAATATATCCAGATAATTTTCTGCTGAGCCCTCCAGGGCAAATCTCCTTGTGAAATGCCCAAGTATCCTGCCGACTCCCCCGCTCATATCCGAGGCTGTGAACACCAGCGAGAGCCCTTTTGAGAGGCCGTCGCGGCAGAATTTTGTCAGCAGCTCCTGATAGGGGATATATCGCTCGTCGGCGTAAAAGGAATTGAGATTGTCGATGATAAAGATCATCTGTGCGGGTTTTTTAGGCTCGGCGCTCTCCCAGACATCCATGAACTGTCTTGAATTCAGCAGCTTTATGTTCTTTTCCAGCTTGCTCTCGATAGTCCTGAACACCCGGCGGACATTCTCCTCGTTGGAATTGTCGAAGCAGGCGGCGACGGTGTTAAGGTCGCGGTACTGCCCGAGGTTCCCGCCGAAATCCAGGATGAACACATCCCGCTCCCGGTCGGCTTCCAGATTTTCATGGAGGCGCACCAGCAGGGTCTTGATAAAGGTCGTCTTGCCGCTGGCGTGGCCTCCGAAGAGGATCATATTTTCTTTTTCCGGGCTGACGGTCAGGACAGGCTGGGTCTGATCGTCGAGATTATCGTAGATACCTATTGCCAGCTCGCTCATTCCGTCATCTCCCTCATAAGCTCAAATCTTCCGTCGCGCTCCTCATAGATCTTTCCGCTTTCATATACCAGCTTGCCGGGCAGCGGCTTTTCAAAGATAGTATGCACCTTAGGATAGCGCGATCTGTTTCTGTTGTAATATGTCTTTATCGCTCCGACGACCGCATTGAGCTGAGTCTCCAGCTTACCCTGCGCTTCCAGCTCCTTTTTGCGACGGATAGCGTCGATATTATCCTTCTCGGAGCTGTAGAACTTGGTATAGCTCCCGGTCTTGGAGGCTTCTGTCATTTCCATCGGCAGCTCAAAATTCTCCTCTGCGACTGCTCCGGCATATCCCGACTGGAAATACTCGAACTTCGAGCCTGTGCCTACCAGCAGATAGGCACGCCCATGTCCGGGCATCGAGGGGCTGGCGGCAAGATCGTTGCCCAGCATCTCCTTGGAGGCCTGTCTTGTAGCGACTTTAAGGCAGAGCCGGGATTTGGAGTTTACTCTGATATCGTCGGTTATTGCGCCCTCGATATTCTGAGAGATAAGTATGATATGGAAGCCGAGGCTTCGGCCGACTCTGGCGATAGTCGTTATCTCCCCGATAAAATCCACATTATTGCTCTCTGTCGAGAAGCGCTTGAGCTCGGTGAACTCATCGACGACGAGCACGAGATGGGCCAGCGGATCATTCTTGGCCTGAGCTCTGATCTGCTCCTCCTCGGCCTCGGTAAGGGGCTCCTTATCCTCTCCGCGAAGGCGGTTATTGATCTTCTTTATATGAGACTCTATGTTCCTGCAGGCGGAGATATACTGGTTGATGCTGTCAACGTGCATGGAATTGAAGAGGATCTTTCTTCTCTTGATCTCCGAGCGGAGAGCATCCAGGAAGCGCTTGAGCATATACTCGGCGCCTGTGCCGTTCTCGTCGCCGTCTACATCGGTAACAGAGCCGACAACATGGGGGAGGGTGCCGATACGCTTGATAAAGCCGCCGCCCTTCATATCCACGAGCATAAGGTTGATCTCATCCGGGCGGTAGAACATACAGAGCCCCAGGAGATATGTGATTATAGTCTCGGACTTGCCCGAACCGGTAGTGCCGGCGACCAGCATATGCGGGCCGTCGAAATCTTCATGCAGGTCGAGGCAGGTAATGCCGCTCTCGGTCTTTCCGATAGGGACAGAGAGGGTCTCGATGACATTCGCTCTGTTCTGGCTGTCCCAGAACCGGGAGATGTCGATATTGTTTTTGGTAAAGCCATAGAGCTCGAAGAGGCTGACGGCTGAGGGCACCTTTCCGTTCTGCGAGATCTTGGAATAGCAGAGAGAGGAAAGGATCTTTGAGGTATTATACAGCTTTGCGTTCCATTCGGGAGACATATTGAAGCTGAACTCCCTGCGGAGCCTTTCGTCCTCGTGAGGGGTGATATCGGCGGTATGGTCGCCGGTAAAGTTTATGACATGGTCGCAGTAAGCGGGGAGATGCTCCTTGTAGGTCTTTGGGAAGATAAAGGATATCCCCAGCTTGTTCTCATACTGCTTGCCGCCCTCGGGAGTCCTGGGGAGGAACTGAGCGAAGGCGTGCTCCTTGATATCATATTCATGGTAAACGATAAAGACGATATGCGGGAAACGGATATTCTCCTTCTGCCCCTCTGCCGTAGCGGCCTCGACTCTCTCGTTCATGATATTGAGCATTGAGCTGAACACCATATTGGCGTTGGCGCTGTCGAAGACGAACTGCGATCTGTCGGGGAAGAGGTCTCTGAAATGGGGGAGGAACTTAAAGTTTGCGACGGCGTTCTCGATGCGGTCGAGATCGTCGGTCGGCTCAAAGAGGACGATAAACTGGAGATCGTCGGGAGACTGATAGAAACAGAGATCAAAGACTATCCTCTGTATCAGCCTTTCCGAAAAGACCTTGTTCGGCGCGACTATACCCAGTGAGCCGCTGTTCCTGAAAGAAAACAGCATAGGTGCCAGCTTCATATACTTATACTTTTCCGAGATATAATTCGGGAGATTGGAGAGATAGAAAGTCTCGTCCTCGTTGTCTCCGAAATCCGGGTCGTCGGACATAAGCACCTTTACCTTATCGAACTTCATCCTGAAAGAAGTCGAGGAAAAGACCTGCTCCTGTCTGGAGCCGGAGATATCGAAGCAATTTCGCACCATATCCGAGAGCCCGAGCCTTACTGTAAGGAAATCCGGATCCTCCTGGCTGCGGCTGAAAATATTTCCGCTGACTCCGTAGACACTCTTATAAGGATCCTTCTCATCGAAGAGCTCGTTTACATCCGGATAAAGTTCTCCCAGCTTTTCGGCATCGTTTTTCTGTCTTTCCAATATGCCTGCGATGGTCTTGTCGATATACTTTTCATAATTTCCTCGCCAGTTTGCGAGAGCCTTTTTATACTTCTTCCTGCCTCTGATGAAATTGATGACCGAGGTAACGAGCGTAACGACGCTCATCAATGCGCTGATAAGCACAGCGGTAAAGTTGGAGCTGCCTGTCAGTGTCCTGGTGAGGATCGTCACTGCGATCATGATGAACGTTGGCAGAAGCAGAAAAAAGAGATTCTGATCCGGTTTCTGAGGCGGATCGGAGGGCGGGATTATAGACACAGGAGTATCGTCGAAGCGATACATCTGCCTTGTGCTGATATTATAGTCGGGGAAGCTGATCCCTTCCTCGCCCTGCTCAGCGGGGTTGAATGCGGGGATGATGGCGGTAGTGTTTATCTCGAAGGAACGGTAGGCTCTGTTTGGGTCAAAGACAAGTCTTGTCGATGAAATAAAGCCGATATCCACAAGAGTTCTTCCCATATCGTTCTCGGTGATGGGAAATCTGCCGCGGTCATTTTTATCGCTGCTGGGGAGCTCGTTATAGGCGGTAAGGGTCATTTTGCCGTAAAGCCCGGTATCGTCCCGGAAAGAGACGCTTTCCTCAAAGATACGGCGGCAGGCAGAATAAAATCCGTCCTCGCCTTTTTTGGCAAGGCCGTATTTGATACCGTCAAGGAGCTGTTTAAGGGTAAGGTCACGGAGGACCATAAGTTCAAAGACCAGGCTTTTATTTGTAGCCGGGTCAACGAACTGAACTCCTATCAGCAGCTTATTGTTTTCCATCAAATCACCCTTTCTTTTTAGCTCCGAACCACGGCGCTCCCGTTGGTCGCTTGCTGTCGTTTTTTAGCGCCGAAACGCGGCGCTCCCGATGGTCGCTTGCTGTCGGTGGTGGGTCGTCGTTACGCCCTGCGACGCTGCCGATAGGTTAGGCTGCCGTCTTTCCTTTAGAGGGGCGGGACGTTGTTAGTAGTGGGGTCACAGAACAAGTGCTGCACCGCACAAAGCGGGTAATATTGCGCCCATCCAAGGGCGCGCCAGCCCTTGGCAGGGGGTCAAGGGGGACAGCGTCCCCTTTGCAG
>CAMNNQ010000203.1 GCA_946545645.1 uncultured Clostridia bacterium
GGAATTTGTGCAGTATCTCTTTGTTTATCAGGTACTTTTTCCCGGCCTTGAATGACGGTAATTCGCCTGATTTGCACAGTTCCCGCACTCTGTATTCGGTCAGGCCGTCAACGAGTGCGGCGGCTTCTTTTATAGTCAGCATAGTAATTTCAGCTTCTGTTTTCTTCTCAAACATTCAGTGATCATCCTCCTTGTGTTAGTATTTGTTTTGATTGTGATTGGATTTGAATGGCTCATTTTTATTTTTTCCTTTCGTATTGATTTGAAGAGAACAAGAGGCCGAAGCCTCCTGTCCATTTTTCATTCGGACATTTCTTCTACGATGTCGAGTATCAGCCGCGCTCCGTCCTTGAAGCCCTGTTCATAGCACTTCTCGTTGCTGATGCAGTTCTGATCGCCGTGAATGTCGGTCAGCCTGTCAAAGTCAGCTCGCTGTTTCTCTGTTAGTCCTACAATGAATGCATCGTACAGCTTCACCCACTCTGCTGATAGCTTGACGTACTCGCTGTCCGATGTGTACCGCATTTCTATCGGGACGTTATTCCCGAGGTACAGTTCCTTGATGGTCATAATGCCACCTCCTTCAACCATAAAGGATACCACACCCGCCGTCGAATAGCTATCAACAATGTCGACAGATTGTTCTGCCATGATTTGTGCAGTTCGGAACTACCTTTTCGGTATATCCGAACTTGAAGTCCTGTTTCGGGATTTCATCCTACATCATCATATCCATCTCCATCTCGCTTCCCTCAAAATCCATATCCTCGGCTTCGTATTCTTCCTCGCTCTCGACCTGCCCAGCTTTCATTTCCTCCAGCATCTCGGACAGTATCTTTATCGCCTCTATCGCAATGCCGATGAGCAAACCTGAGTTCTGTGCCGCCCTGACGCTGTCGATATAGCGTTCCATTTCCTCCGGGTCGGTGGGCGCGCCGTCAATCAGCGAAGCAAGATTTGTAACGCCGTCGATAATATCAAGAGCGCCGATTGTGACGCAAGGAGCGCTATCATAAACTTGAACCTGCTTTTCTTTGAGCATTCTTCTTGCTGCTTCAGCATTGAGGAGCACGCTTCGCTCAGGCTCCCAGCCTGTGATAACAAGTCGTTCATTGCCGCTGAAGTTTCCGTCGCAATTTGCGACTGTATCTCCTCGCAGGCGTTCTGACCCTGCACTGCTATCTCCGACAACTGATCGAGGACTTTCTGCATTTGCGACGTTGTCATTGATCTCGACAGCGTTTTGATCACCCTGTCCTGCGACTCCGAAAGATTTTGCAGCAGACCTATCAGCGCCAGCCAGTTCTGCTCCGTGATCTGTGCGAAGGTTACCGGCTGTGCTGCTTCTTGCAGCAGCGGCTTGTTCTTCTCCATTAAGGATTCGAGTTCTGATCTTGAATTCATATTCCATTGCCTCCTTCAATAATTTTTCGTCGAGCAAGCGGCGATCTCTGAATGAGTACCTGCTCGGCATGACATAGGTTATGTGCTTGTGGTTGTCCTGCCACTTGACTGTGATCCCGTACCGCTCTTTCATCAGCCAGCAGAACTGCTTGCGGCTCTTGGCCTCTTTCATACAGTCGGTTATTGCATTTATCAGACGAAGCTTCACGCTCTGACCTTTCTCCGCGCTGCGGTGTTCACGGTCTGACATTTTGGAAACCTTACGCTGTTTCAGTTTCGGTTCCGGGTCATCGAGAACGTGTTCATCATATTTCCGGCAGATCTCATCGGAGAGATTCATCAGTTTCTTCACGCTGTCAAGGTTAGAATGATATTTCTTCCCCGTGTCATAGCTGACCGAGTTGAACACGATGTGGCTGTGGATATGTCCTCTGTCGATGTGAGTGGCGACTACACATTCATACTGACCGAATGCTTTTTCAGCGAACTCGACAGCTATCTGATGAGCCTTCTCCGGCGTAATGTCATAGCCTTTCGGGAAGCTCTGCACCAAGTGATAGTACAGCCGTCCGTCGGTTTTGCCATAAAGCTGCTTAGTCAGATGCATTTCTTCGTAGGCGGTCTGCGGAGAACAGTTTATCCCGGTGACGTATCGCCTCTCCTCCCGGACGGTTTTCTTCTCCTGCGAGACGTATCCAAGAACCGTTTTCATACCACCTGCGGTCTGACTTTTGCAATTTACAAAGTGAACTATCGGCATCATTTCACCTCCCCGATGAGCTTGCCAATCTGACCGTACAGCGCATAGAGGTCTCGGTGTACGGCATCGAAATTCACAGCATTGATGCGACCTTCATTGACCGCACGCGCAAGCTGATTGATGTTATTTCCAATTGCTTTCATCTGTCTGATGACCTCATCAATCCCGTTGATTACGACAATTTTCTTGCCCAGCGCCGACCGAAGCACAAAATCAGACAAGCTCAGGCTGTGACTATCTGCTCTCGCTTTGATCTTATCCCGCTCGTCCACAGTGCAGCGGACGGTGATCGTTACGTTTCTTTTTCGCATTTTGGTTACCTCCTTTTTCATATCATCCGTGTTGGATGACTTCATTTTCCTGCGGAGCTTGACTCCGCATTTCATTCTCCTTACGCCAATAAAGGGGGGCCGGGGTTCGCCCCGAGCCAGCAAGCCTCGGCGGCCACCAGACCCCCAACGGGGGACAGGTGGACAGCCAGAGGCGATGCTGGCTTTTACTAAATCACTACCCCGTGAGGCTCCAAAGCGGACTGCCGAAATCCACTACTTTTCAGCAGTATATTTATCAGCGGAAAGAAAAATATCACTGCTCTTATCACGTCCACAGCCGCTCACAAATGCGCTGTGTGGCGTTTTGTTTTACTGCTCGGCTGTTTCCACGACTGCATCTATCGAGGGCACACCGTGCGTTGTTGTGCGAGCATTTTGCGTGACAGTAACCTCCTTTCCGTGACAGTAAAACTCGTTTTTTAATTCTACTGACGCGCAAAGGAAACAACGCAGTTACGAACTTTGAGACGCATTCACAGGCAGCTGTGCGACAGTAAAACCGCTATCGTTTCTACCGACACTACTGTCACGCTCGGGGTAGTAATCAAGCTTGATATACCGTCCCGAGTGGCGGCGCTCGTAAGCGAAAACTATTCCATAGAGCATCAGCGTGTAACCGTTCTCGACAAGGTCGCGCTTGATCCTGTTCGGATAAAACATTTCATCGGTGATAGCTTTCAGCTCGTCGGACAACTCCGTCGGTGTACCGACAAAGTGCAGACGCTCTCTGATGAAAACATAAACCGCTGACAGAAACACATTGTTTTTGCTGCCGCTGACGGAGAGATCTTCCTCTGCGATCCACCGCATCTGCGTTGAATCGAAATGAACTTTGATCTCAAGAAATCCGACATCTCTGCCGACGCAAGTGAGAGTTCCGACTCCGCTGCCGCGATAGGTTTCAGCAAGAACAAAGCTGCCGTCTGCACAACCGCTGAGACCTATGCTGCCTGTGATCTGATTGAACGGATCGCTGTCCGGCATCTTCCGGGTGTGGTGGATAACGATGATCGTGATGTCCAGCTTGTCCGCAAGAGCTTTCAGCGCAGACATTTCCTTGTAGTCTGTCGCATAAGTCGATTCAACTCCCTCACGGACTTTCTGCAATGTGTCGATGACCACAAGCCCCAGGTCGATATGCTCTTTGTAGAAATCCTCGATCTGTTCAAGCAGACCGTTCTCGATAGTCCCGGACGTGACTGCGCAGTACATATCTTCCGTCTCGGGAGCGTCGATAGCAAACAGCCTTTTCTGAATTCGGCGGAAGTTATCTTCGAGACAGAGATACAGCGCATCACGGCGAACAGTAGTGCGTCCGAGAACTTTGCGCTCGGTGGCAATGCTTATGCACAAGTCAAGCGCCAGCCAGGACTTTCCGACCTTTTGCGTACCAGCAAGAATGAACAATCCCTGCGGCAGCAGCCCGTCCACAAGATACTCCAGCGGCGGGAAAACTGTTGTTAAGATCTCGCCTGCGGTCTTGGTTTCCAGTTTGTTTTTCATTGGCATTCCTCCTTTCTGCTGAGATTTTCATAGGGTCACCTCCTTGAGTTGATATGTAATTTGGCTAACAGATTTAATTGTAATTTCAGTCCGCGTCCATCGCAAGGCCGATGTGCGGCGGCTGGATGAAAAGTGAACGCAGTATTCATAATCCCCGGAGGCTGTTTTTGAACACCCGCCGGGGATATTTTTCAAAACTACCGTAAAGGTAGAATTGAAAATCTGAAATCTCAAAAGTGGCAGCAGTATTAATTTACTGAAACCATATGCAAGTTGATCGTTTTTTCTCTTGTCGAACATAAAAAAGCAGCCCTTTTCTCATCGTAGAGAGCAAGGCTGCTGCGGTTATTATTCGGTTACAAAGTGGGAGTAGTATTTATTTAGCGAACCTATATGTCATTTGTGCTTTTTTGGGGCGTTTGTAGGCGAACAGCTTTTTCAAGTCGGGGTATGACTCGATTCCAAAAAACTGTGCGCCTGTGTTCGGCTTGCTTTTCCCTCTCATATACATACCGTTAGCAGAGGCTGAAAATGGACAGCCATTTCTTCGGTTAACAGAATATTTACAAATACGATGAATAATTGCGCTGCCGGGGGCATATTAAAAGGTCAAAAAAAGACCGCACAGATTGCTCTGTGCGGAAAGGTTTGCCGTGTTCAGTTCATTTGGTTTTTGTTTCAGATGCAAGGTAATGATCTCTGATATTCTGAAAAGCTCGCTTTTTCAGCTTACAGACGTTGCTCAGTGTAGTGCCTGTCCTTTGCGCTATCTCCTGGTTGGTAAGGTCATAACAGAACAGCTTGACTACCTCGTACTGATTCGGCGGCAGCTTTTTTATGCACTCAGCCAATCGCTCATTATCCAGCCTGTCCTCAAAGTCAGGCATCAGATTGCGCTCGGCTGCTTGCTGACACTTGGAAATGTCAATGTACTTTCCCCGGCAGGCCAATGACGGATCATCGACCTCACGGAACCAGTCCTTGCGCTTTTCGTAATACCGCCTGTCGGAATTGAGATGCTCACGCTCTACGGCTTGCCATTTGTCTGTGTAGTAGAACGCTTTGACAGCTTCGTATTCCTCCGGGGTATGACTGTCCCTGAACTGCTTCAACGGCGTTGGTAAATCGACAACACTCCAATTATCTCTGAAATGGTAATCTCTGACGCTCATACTTCTCCTTTCGGTCTCGGTCGGTCATATGTAAAGTATGAGTGTTGTCGGTTACGCGATCATTGTAGCATTTCCTGCTGCTGGTGTCAAGGTTTACGAGTACAAGAATTTGGACACAAAGGCTTTGGTACGATGGGTTGGACTTGAAGCGGTTTTTAAGGGATAGTAAAGCTGTTTGGCCAAAAATCCATCAAATTTCTATTGACATTCTGATAAAATTATGATAAAATAATACACGAAGGAGTGTGATAAATATGATCGACATCAGACCTGTATCAGACCTAAGAAACAAGTTCACGGAGATAGAAGCATCCGTACAGGAGGGCAACCCGATCTTCCTGACAAAGAACGGCTACGGAACAATGGTGGTGCTGAGCATCGAGCAGTATTCGGAGCTTATCAATAATGTTGAAGCAAAGCTCGATGAGGCTGACAGGCTTGCTGCGGCATCTGACAAAAGGCTCTCACATGATGAGGTCTTTGGAAAGCTGAGGGCTTCAATTGAATAAAGAGTATAAGCTGAGTTATCTTCCTATTTTTGAAGAAGATATGCAGGAGGCGGTGGATTACATCGCTAAGGTATTGCATAACCCGACTGCGGCAAAACGCCTTATTGACGATACCGAGCAGGCAATACTTGAAAGGCTCAAAACGCCAGAATCATTCCAGCCTTATGCATCGCGGAAGAAAAGAGACCACACCTATTACCGCATAAACATTCGTAATTTCTCCGTATTTTATGTTGTGATCGGAGACGTGATGGAGGTAAGGAGATTCGTTTACAGCAAGCGCGATATAGATGCAATTATTTAGTCTGAGTTTTATAAGCTCCTAAAGCCATCTCTACTACGATGAACCGCACCGACAATGCTGCCGATGCGGTTTTTCGATTCTGTATGCAAATAAGTCCCCAATGCGCAGGTATCTTATCGGAAGTTCTTTTTCTGTGAGATTCTCCTATCACAAGATAACAGCGGTCAAAATACCTGTTATATGCATTTACCTGACGTTCAAGCCGAGTGAAACTATCAAGATTGCTCTTTATTTCATAGCCGGTCAGACAGCTGCTGACAGCCATTATGTCACATATAGACTCACCGATAGCTTTTTCATGATATATACGCAGATCTCCGTTCTGAGCAAGCAGATAGTTTACGAGTACTGCTCGGATATCCTTATCGTTCATTTTTTCATCTCCCATAAAAACCATCTTAGCTAATTCCGCACCTGCTCAAGCGCATCAAATATCTTGTGATACACCATCTGACTGGGACAGTAATCATAGTTGGCAAAAACCGATATCCCGCTGTGGTAAAAATGCTCCAGTATAGCTGCTGCACATCCCGCGCTCCTGCTTTGACCGTACTCGCACTGGCAGATGATATCCATACCGTTATTGTATGCATGATAGATAAATGCGGCGATATCGGGAGCTTCGGGAAAATAGGTGTCGTATGAATATCCTTTGCTTTTCAGGACATCAAGATCAAGGTCATCCAGTTCGCTGTATAAAACCGTATCGCAGACGCCGCTGTAATCAACATGGGAATACTCCTTGTCGATGCGTTTTATCGCAGGATCGTAAAAGCTGATGACTGCAGTATTTTCGGGGAACTTCCGTTCCGAGATGATCTCTTCTATGGCTTCGCGGGAATAGATCTGAACATTCATTATTATCTCCTTTCCTGTCCGTTACAAATTTCGTATCATTATAATAACATATACTATGGACACAAAACGGGTCATCCCCAAAAATATTACTATATATTCAGGTGGGAGCTTTTTTACCCATACCCCAAGGTATAATAATATCAGAAACCCTTGAAACCCACCGAAAAATATAGTATACTATCATCAACAAACACAAGGAGGTATCGCTATGCAGGAGAAAGCCAAACAGCCGAAAAAGCTGGCTATAATCTATATTCTGAAGATATTGCAGGACTGCACCGACGAGGACAACACCCTCACCCAGACGGAGATCGCCGAGCGGCTGCTGGACGAGTACGGTATGTCCCTCGATCGCAAGAGCGTGCGTCACAATCTCTCAAAGCTCATGGAGGCGGGGTATCCTATCTATTATAAGGAGGACGTCACCCGCATCGGTGCGGGCGGCGAGGAGCAGACGATCAAGTCAGACTGGTACTACGATCAGGAGGACCGCTTTGAAAAAAGCGAGCTGCGCGTGATGATCGACAGTCTGCTGTATGCCAACGGTCTGCCGAAGACGCAGCTTTCAAGACTTATCGGGAAAATCGCTGATCTCGGCAGCAGCTTCGAGCGCAGCTCTCTCCGCAAGGCGAAAGCCGTGCTTAACACCCGCCCCGACAACAAGCAGCTTTTCTATACCGTATCGGAGATAACCGAGGCCGTTGAGAAAGGCTCGATGATACGCTTCAATTACGGTACCCGCGGACTTGACGGCAAGCTCCGCGCCAAAGAGCAGGGCGGCAAACCTAAGCTCTATACCGTCACGCCGCAGAAAATGGCGCTGGTCAACGGGCGGTACTATCTTATCGCATCAAGAGCAGACGGCACCCTCACCCACTTCCGCGTTGACCGCATTATGAACATAGAGCGCACCGACGAGAAAGCCGACAGACGCGGAGTGCGTCAGGATGACCTCCGCGACTATGTCGCAGAGCACCCGTATATGTGGACGGGGGAGGTATGCCACGGCAGTTTCCGGTGTCCCGAGTGGCTCATCCCGGACATTATCGACACCTTCGGAACGAACTACTCCGTGATGAAGCATGAGGAAGGCAATATCGAGGTGAGCGTGCGTGTAGGAGTGAAAGACCTTGAGCAGTGGGGGCTGCATTACTGCGATCAGGTGGAGATACTCTATCCGGGCACGGTCAGGGAGGCTGTCGCAAGAACGCTTAAAGAAGCAGCGGCAAGGTACAGCGGATGAGAGGTTTTTTACCCATAGCGTGTGGTATGATATACACATAGGAAACGGCTTAGACAGAAAGGCGGTACTTATGAGATTTCACTGCACGGTCGGGACGCTCCGCGAAAAGCTCGACAGCATGAAGGACCTTTTCGGGGACAAGATCGCTCTCGACTACATATACTATGACGGTTCACCGACTTATTCCTATGGTGCAAACGGCGGCGAGAGCCGATATCAGGTGTATAATTATATGGTCAGCGTTCCGTCGCTGGGACTTGAGTTCCGGGAGGGCTTTGACTGCATCTGGGAAGAGGCCGAGCAGAAGCTCTATCAATGGGAAAGCGTTACCTTTATCAGCGACAGTTCGGACGGCAGCAGCCATGTTTGCGACGATTGGATAGAAGAACTTGTTGAGTGGTATCTTAGGAAGAAGAATATGGAGGTCCCGGATATCAACAGCATCGAATGTGTGATCGAGACGGAGTTTGAGGCGGATGTATGAAACAGGAGGAGATCTTTATGTACAGCAATGAACAGCTTCATGAACTGTATGATTATATGTTTCAGTATCTCTATGAGAACAGCAAGAACCTGACGCCGCAGATACTTGAAGGCTATCTCGAATGTCCGCATCTGTCTTCGCTTGCAGCTGTGTTCTCGGTGGCAGTAAGGTTCATTCCCGATTGGTATAAGCCAAAAAGAAACGTCTTTTTCTTCGATAAGTACTATGATACGGTTATTTCTGAGATGCTGCACGGGAGCAGCCTTAATTATTTCAGAGCTGCCTATGCTGAGTGTCCTGACCTGATGTATAATGAGATGAAGGAAAGGATCCATTTCAAATCACCCGACGCTGATTTTACAAAGAATGCGGTCAAAACATACATCGGTGTGCTTTGCGGTATGTCGGAGTTTTTGTCCCGCTTTGCAGATGCGGCAGAACTGTACAAATATTTGTACAGCTTTGACACGACTGACAAGAGGATCTCTCTTGTTCACGAAATACAGAGAGCCACCCGCTCTACAGGTTACGCTCGTGAGGGTTGGGGCTTCCGTCTTGCTGCCAACTGGCTGAAGGACATTGGCTTGCAGGATTTCTGCAAGCCTGACACCCACGTTGCGAAGTTCGTGAAGGCTCTCGGACTGACAAACCACAAGACTGATGAAGCAGTTTTCCGTGCTTTCGTTGATATGATCGAACAGGTGAAGCAGACAGACCCCAAAGCCAGTGCATTTACAGCTGATCGGTTGGTCTATCTGATCGGCAGCGGTGATTTTTATGCCTCCAACGTGTGGTACAGAGGCAGTATGGAGGATTTCATTGCCAAGGTCAAAATAGAATTGTATTTGGATAGAAGTATTGGTTGAGCGGTATCTTAGGAAGAAGAATATGGAGGTCCCGGATATCAACAGCATCGAATGTGTGATCGAGACGGAGTTTGAGGCGGATGTTTGAAAGGAGTGTTAAACTATGAATGAGTCAATTTTCAGTCGATTGTTCCATTATAGACAAACAGAGAAAATGAGCCCGAAGGAAAATTATCTGACCGAAATGCTCTGTTGGCTTATAAACAACTGTCCTACGTTTGCAAAGGATTATCTCGATTTCTTAGTCTCAAAAGATAATACTTTAAATAATGAGATTAGAAATGTTTCAAATGTTTTCGCCGATACCCAAATCTATATAAACGATACGGTGAATGACGGTTTTATTGATATGGTTATTACAACAGACACCGATCTTGTTATTATTTGCGAACATAAAATAGACAGTTCTCTTTCTGAAGGGCAGCTTGATAAATACAGAAACAATACTAACGACGATTGGAATAAAGATAAGACGAGAATAGTTCTTGTCACTAAAAAAACAAGTCAACACGGACAGAATCCTGACATTAAGCTGGTATGGAATGAAATATATGAGCATTTTCATAAAGAACTGGAAAATGATTCTCACAACTATAAAGAAATAGAACAGTTTTTAATTGAACAGTTTTTATTATACCTAACCGAGGAGGGAATGGGAATGGAAAAGTCAATAGTTACCGACTGTATAGAATACTACAGAACGGCTATAGAATTACCACGGATACTTTTATCTATGTTTAATGAGATTAAGGATGAAATTGAGGCAAAGGATGACAACAATTTAAAGGAAATATCATCTTTATCAACCAATCCCGGATTAGTTGTTAACGAACATTATGGAAGATACGGTATAAATTTCTATAAAGAATGGACTCCTATAAATATCTTTGCAGGAGCTGTGTTAAAAAACGAAAACTTTGGAATTCCAGATGAATTGCCGCAGTTTTCGATTATGATTGATTGTCAGAAAAACGAAAAAAAGGAAGCTTGCAACAAAGAATGGGTAAAAGTACTAAAAAACAATCTAAAAGACGAACAAGGTGGTTTCAAAGTTGAGAAAGATCCGCAAAGCCCGTGGCGGCTTCTCATTCTTAAGAAAAATCTTTCTGATGTTATCAAGGGCACAGAATACAAGGAACAGAAAGAAAGCCTGAAAAGTGAAGTCATAAACGGCATCAAGCTTATACTTGACAACTGTAAATAACGAAAGGAGTGACCTCCCATGCCCGCAACTATCCTCACCGCCTCCACCCGCAGTCTCCGCACCATATCCGAGATCACCGCCGAGCGCAGGCGCATCAAGACACCCGGCTACTACATTCTTGAAGTCGCCTATCCCAAGCCGGAGCGTCCGAACAATGACCCCACGCGCTTCATAAACGGCGTAGTTATGACCGTAGCAACGATGAGGCTTTGCGTTCATTCCGCCGTTTGCGGTACGGACTATATCGCGTTCGATTGCAGCGGTCAGGACGCCTACGGCTACAACGCGAGCGGCACTTACTATTACTATCAGTCGCCCTTGTATATGCGCGGTGACAGGCCGTTCGTGCTGTCCGTCACCCCCGCCTGAAAGGAGAAATTATGCAGATCACTGACGAATACGCCGCCAAGCTCAATGAATACTTTAAGCCTGAACAGCCCCTCTCTGCTGAGCAGTACGGGGAGATGATCGAGCCTTTTAACGAGTTTTACCGCAGCGTTCTTCTGCTCCATGTCTGCGAGGGCAAGAGCCTCACGGAGGTCTCAGCGATCAGGGATTCAAACGTAATGCGGATACAGCAGATATTCAGCAATGCCGAGCGAATGATGAAGCACAGAGTTCAAAACCCCGGCAAGAAGTACCGTGCGAGGGATTTTCTCGACAAACCGGAGGACGGCAAATGAATAAAGGCGGAGAGATCAGAACGGTGTTGACCGAAAACTGGGTCTACTTTACCACAAAGATCCGTAACGGTGAAATAGACATTATTTCGATAATCCCGAATTATAAACAGACTTGGACATATTTTTCGGAGCTTATCGGAAAGGGAACATTCTCTGTTGATGATATAAAGCTCATAAATGCGATCCACAGATTTACCTTTGAACTGACTGAGGCTGCAAGATATATACATTATGAAGGTGAAGACCCGGAGGTGATCTCACGCCTTTTCATGTTGGCTATGCTTATCTATAAGCTGCTTGATAATATTACAGATCAACGCTTTTCAGACGGGATGTTGAGGCTTGAGATCTTCGGGAAAAAGATCATTATTTTTCCGGACGGTTTTGACCTTACATATAATGAGCTTTGTGAGGAATGCCTTGAAAAGCTGAAACAGGGACAGGAGGATTTTTTATGATAAAGATACTGAACATTCATGGTTATCACGGCAGCCCCAAAAACAGCGCATATCAGGCGCTTGAAGCCCTCGGCTGCGAGATCATAGCGCCCTCCCTCGATTACGATAATGTGCCGCCCGAAAACATCCTCGGCCGCCTGAAATACAATCTTGCGGACAAGCGCCCCGATATCATCGTCGGTACAAGCCTCGGAGGATTTTATGCGGCAGTTCTGAGCGCACAGTGCGATCATCCCGTGATGCTCGTCAACCCATTTCTGATGTCGTTTCTGACATTTGACGGCGACGTTCGCCCGCACAAAGACATCAAGGCGCTGATCGGGCTGTTTGGCTGTCTCTCGCAGATAGATATCAGCAATGTGAGCTGCATCG